>JABHOV010000118.1 GCA_018695135.1 Candidatus Melainabacteria bacterium
ACGCATCGCTGAGTCACCAGCTTCTAGCATCATATTAATTAGTCCATAAGCAACATAGCCAAGTCCAGGACAACCATGTCCCTGAAGCGGCGCACCCAAAAAACCCATTGCACCAAGCTTAGGAATAAGCTCAGCAGGGAACTTAGCTTGCATATAGCATTCATCAATAATCGGAATGATCTCTTTATTTACAAAGTCCCTGGTATTGTTCATAACCAAAACTTCTTCAGAACTTAAAAGTCCCTCCAAGCCAGCAAAATCTACCAGTTTTATTTTCTGCATAATCACATTATATACCTATATTTGCCTAGTTAAACTCATACAACCGAAGCACTATCGTAAACCAATAAAGTCTTGGAATTCTTGCAAAGTCTTTGAGCCATTCGGATTGAGGTTGCCTATTAGTTTTTGCTTAGCAAAAACAACAAAAACCCCTTCTTAGCCACGGTCCGAGGGCGATAAGAGCTTTGTCAAGAATGAAGAAGACTTTATTGGTTTACTATATTAGCTCCACTTGAGCTTAGGCATTACCTATTTCATAACCAATCCCTCTATCAAAAGAACTAGGTTGTCTTGGATGATGTCTATGACTATTCATTGAGCTAGGTGCTTGACGCGGCGCTTCATTCTTAGACATCAATTTATTTAAATCAGAACGAAGTGAATTTACTTCTTTACTAAGACTGTCAATTTGTTCTTGTTGACTTTGTTTTGGTTTTATAGTTTGATGCTTTTCAATACTTTCTTGTACACGCATTTTTGCAGCAACAGACTGCCATTCAGGACTAGATTTATGCAAACGATCTTGAGATTGTTTTGGAGCTCTTGATTCATCTTCAACAATTTCAGCATCAAGAATAATTTTGCCGAAGCTTCCTTGTTTTCTATTTGTTTGATTTTTTAAATTACTTACACGTGATGATAATGAATCAGTGTTTTTTAAATGCAGGTTTCTAACAACGGGCCTGTCGCCCGAAGCAAATGGGTTATTCTGATTGATCCCCAATCTATTAACCATGTATATAATTTATAACTTTGAAGTTAAGGGAAGGTTAAGCGACTAATGATTTTGAATCAGTCCCCTAAAATACAAATCAATTACAAGTTAAATATTTCTTAGAGACAAACTCAACTAGTGATTGCTATAGTAATAGTCACCCTGATTTTAAGGGATAGGCATTAACCCCTATTTTCGAAACTTGACCTTAACCCCAGAGCACTAGCTGCTCTGACTGTAATACACATGACAAATACACTTATAGAACCAATAGCAAATCCAGTAACTGAGCAATTCAGTGAAGAAATAAGCCCCCAAAGCCCTATAAAGTCAATAAATCCAGAACACCAAGCAATATGGCTCAAAGTTCTTGAACAATTATCCAAAAAACTCAGAAAACCTAGTTTTGAGACTTGGATCAAGCCAAGTCAATTACAAGATATACGTGATAATGAAGCGGTAATTGCTGTTAAGAATGAATTTACACGCAATTTTATTCTACAAACCTATCAAAAAGATATACAAGAAGCACTCAAAGAAGTTGAAGCAAAATCAATGTCAATCCGTATTATCATTGATCCAGAGCTTAAACCAATTCAATATACAAATTCTCAGGTGCAAACTAGTTTTGCAGACTTGCTACCTAATTCTGCTCTCAAACCAATTAATAAGGTCAAATCAAGATTACAAAAGAAACTATCATTCGATAATTTAGCTGAATCAGGATTTAATAAATCAACAATTACTTTTGCAAAAGCAACCAGCTTGAATCAAAGTGGTCTATATAACTCACTATTTATTCAATCAGAGCCTGGTTTAGGTAAGACTCATATATTAAATGCAATTGGCAATGAATTAATAGAACAAGAACCAACTACGCGAATCAAGTACTGCAAAGCTGAACAATTTACCAATGAGCTGATAATTGCAATACAAAAGCACAATACTCAAGAATTTAGAAACCAATACCGTAACTTGGATCTATTATTGTTTGATGATTTTCATTTCCTCGAAAACAAAAAAACTTGCCAAGAAGAATTCTTATACACTTTTGAGTCTCTAGTAAATTCAGGCGCAAGAGTCATTATTGCCTCACAACAAAAGCTCGATACACTCAATATTTCCAAGAGCCTAAAAAACAAACTTAAAATCTCATTAATGAGTCAAATTAACAATCCTAATTTTGAAGATAGAGTCTCAATACTTGAAATCAAGTCCCAAGAAGCCGGAATTGATCTAAGCAACTGCCAAAAAGAGCTAATTGCAAGAAAGTATCCAGATAGTATCAGAGAACTTGAATCAGCTTTGTTTCAAATCAATGCTCACACATGTTTTGCAGGTGAAGAGCTTGATGATGAGCTAATTGCAAAACTATTTGGTGGTATTGGTGAGCAGCCTCAGCACAAGGGCTTGAGTATCAAAGCGATAACTGATGCTACAGCTAGTTATTTCTCGCTAAAACCCAAGGAGCTTATCGGCAAAAGCAGATTGCAAGATATTAGTAAATCAAGACATATTGCTATCTATTTAAGTTATAAATTACTAGCCATTAGCTACTCTCGAATTGGAGAGTATTTTGGTGGTCGCAAACATAGTTCGATCATTCATTCCCTCAAAGTAATTGAGCAACAACTCTCATCTAAACTGCCTAGTGCCTCAGGTCTTCGATCCATAGTTGAAGATATAAAGTCTCAAATCGTATAAAAGAATCTCGTCAATGGGTAGATTACATTTATGACCGTTATGGCACATGATAAATATACTAAAGAAAATCCTTATCTAACAAAATTATTAGAGAATTACTGTCTCAATAATGAAGGATCAAGTAAAGATACCAGACATTTTAGTATCTGCCTAGATTCTAGTGGCATTGAATATCTTCCGGGTGACGCATTATATGTTTGCCCAGAAAATGAAGATGGCTTAATTATGAAATTACTTGGTTTACTTGAACTGAGTAAAGACAAAGAGTCAGAATTCAATAGATTCAAAACCAGCGTCAATATCACCAGAGCCAGTAACAAACTTTATAAATTAATCGCCGCTAAAACCAATGACAAGTATGACGCAAAAGCACTAGCCGAAAGGTTTAATGGCTTTTCAATTCCCAATCTACTTAAAGAACTCAAATCAGAAGAACCAAGCCTAGTTATCACAAGTGATGAGCTAGTAGAGAATTCTTCAATGCTACTTGGCAGGGCATATTCAATTGCAAGTGCACTTAGCTCGCACCCTGGTGAAGTACATCTTTGTATTGCAAGAGTAGACGAGGAAATTAATGGACAAAAGATTCTCGGCGTTTGTTCAAACTATCTCTCTGAAAGAGTTGACTTAAATACTGAAACGGTAAGAGTCTACGTACATAATAATGACAAATTTAGATTACCAGAAAATCCAGAAACACCAATCATTATGGTTGGACCAGGTACTGGAATTGCTCCGTTTAGGGCATTCATAGAAGAGCGTAACTTCCTTAGAGATCAAGGTAAAAAAGTTGGTCAAGATTGGTTATTCTTTGGTGACCAAAAACAAGAGTTTGACTATCTTTATGCCAATGAGCTCAAGTCTTATCAAGACAAATACAATCTCAAAGTATCCACTGCTTTTTCACGAGATCAAGAACATAAGATCTATGTACAAAATAAAATGCAAGAGAACACTGCAGAAATCTTCAAGCTACTAGAACAAGGTGCATATTTCTATGTTTGTGGAGACGCTAGAAGAATGGCCAAAGATGTTGACCAAGCACTGAAAGACATTGTCAAAGAACATGGCAAAGATCCTGAAGCATATATCAAAGAACTCAAAGATAGCAAACGTTATTGTAGAGATGTATACTAAAGACATCCTGCAAAACAAAGTTTTGCTAGTGATGTCGACACAAAAAAGGTTGGAACAGTGCAAAGCACGAGTTCCATTAATGAAAACAAAAGGGGCTTTCGCAGGAAGTCTAATAAACATAGATGAATTTATTTCTCGCTAGCATTGGAACTGTACTTGGCTCAGTATATTTCATACTTGGAGATCATAGAATATTTATAGCCGGGCTTGTTTGCATGTTGGTTTCATCAAGTGTCTTCACCTCGCTACATAATTATAAAAAAGAAATACTCAGTGTACTTTTTGCCTTCCTCTTAGTGTTTTTCAATTACAACTTTAGAGCTGAACATCTTCAATATCTAGATCCTAGTGTTTTTGACTTAAACCAAACCACCAACCTGGAAATAGTAACCAATCCTCAAGATAGGTACTTTAAATCCAATTTTATAATTGAAATCAAAGCCAAAAACCCTAGTCTCAAGACCAAAATAAGGGAGATCTTTTTGCCATACAGACTGCAAGCAAGCGCAGACTCCTCAAAAGGCTTGACCAAGGGAGATCTAGTAGCAATTGAGAATAGTCCAGAAATTAGCAAAATAGCCAAACCCGGATATACTAAGTCTCAAAAAACATTTTTCAAACTCAAAAACGAGCTTAGTTTTGCTGGACACAAAAGAAATGCGATACATAAAATCCAAGAGAGTATTCAAAGATATTATTACGGGCATCTTGAACCAACTAATGCACTAATAACCACTAGCCTGATACTCGGATCCAGAGTAACTAAAATGCCAGCTGATTTAACTAATCAAATCAGAAAACTTGGACTCGGTCATTTCTTTGCAGCATCTGGTTTTCATTTATTAATGCTCAGCATGACATTGTTTTGGATATTTAATTTATTCAAGGTCGGCAAACTCGTCACAAGTATCTCAATCATCTCTGCATCACTAGCCTATATTGCGCTTGCTGACTTTAGTCCATCAATTATAAGAGCGGCTATCTTTATCAGTATCTATTTAATACTTGATCTTATCAAACGCAAACCCAAATCTACCAAGCTAATCTTTTACGTAGCTGGGATCATACTTGTGCTAGATCCATTCACAATGCTAGATCTTGGTTTTCAGTTTAGTTACCTTGCAACACTTGCAATTCTAACTTGGGCTAAACCAATTAGAGCCAAGCTCGATTGGCTACCTGGCTATTTTGCAGACATCGTCTCTGTTAGTCTCTCAGTACAAATACTCTTGGTGCCAGTAATCATTTACTACTTTAATAATTTACAACCTTGGACATTAATAGCAAATATCATCTTTACGCCACTACTTTCGATCCTAACTCTATGCTCATTTATGGGTTTATACTTCATCATAGATCCACTATTGAATTTATTTAGATACTTAGTAGAACTGTCTCAGTCATTGCCTTTCATACAAACAAGACTTGATATTCAATTTGAAACAGTGTTTCTTTTGATAACTGCATTTGCCCTCTTGATTTACTCATGGACACTAGAAAAACAAGACTACAAAGTCAAAGAAACTAAAGACCTGGCAGGCATCTTAAACAACTTAGTGCAGGTAGTGCTACACAGTAAATATGTCAGAGCAGCAATCATTACTAGCTGTTTTCTAGTAAGCATAGGTTTTAATGCCAATCCTAGTCATCTCAAACAAATCACCATCCACAATGGCTACATTGAACATAAAGAGTTTAACGAATTCATGAAATCATCTGCCAATCATAAACTCATGAAAATCAATAGCCTCAAAGCTCTTGCAATCAAAGACAGATCATCAACAGCAAAAATCGCAGCAATTAAAGATCTCCAAGAAGTTAATTTATTAATATTGCCCAAACTCAATGCCAGCGATATTTATCTCTCTACTTTATTAGATTTAATTAAGCCTCAATTCATTATCGCCTCTGTTAAAACTAATTCTCAGCGAGTTAAAAGCAACCTTGAAATTATTGGTGAAAACGCTAATACAATTATTAATGATGGTAGCTTGACTATTGGGCATGATGCCTATTGGTCAATGGGAACTGATTGAGAGAGCCTATCCTAAAAGCTCCAGATACAAGGCTTGCGTGTTTTTCGAACAGACTCTAAAATCAAGTGGGTGTGTAAAAGTTTAGAGGACTCATTTTATTCAAAAGTAGCTGAAAACCAGGGAGCTTGCTCCCTCGGATGAAGCGAGAGAGAGCCAAGGTTTTGCATCAGAACCTCCGATAATCTCGCGTTGGACTCGCTACGGGCGGATTGATGATTGTGATCAGCCCACCCAAATATTTTTCAAGAACTAGCCTTTGCGGGCTTTATTCAAATTAGAGTCCTCCAAACTTTTACACACGCTACTTTCTACTTTGCTATACAAATACGTTAAAATAAAACAATGTCAATTAAACTTGTCATAGACCTCGGTGGCACAAATTGCAAATTAGCAATAGCGAATGATGGGCAGCTTGGGGGTATCACAATCATAGAAACTAGCAAGCAACCGCAAGAATTAGTAAAAGCAATCTTAGAGACTGTTCAAGACTGGGATTTTGCAGAGATCAAAGTTGCTGCAGCAGGACACTGGAATCAAGAGCAGCTACTTGTGCAAAGTCACAACCTAGCAAACTATATTGGCTATCCAATTTGGCAAGAACTTTCCCAAAAACTCAATTGCAAAATAGAGCTGTTTAATGATATGCAAGTTGCTGCAATTGGTGAAGCAATCATTGGACAAAATAATCAGTATCAGAACCTAGTCTATCTCAATCTTGGCACAGGTATTGGTGCAAGCTATTTTGATGGCAAGAAAGTCATGAGTCAAGATTATTCTCCATGCTTACGCCTTGATCTAAGGCCAAAGCCAAAAGGCATCTTTTATAGTAAGAGTGAATCTCAGGCGGACTCAATAGAATCACTACAATCAGAGCTAATCAATTTAGCAATAATGCTAGCCCCGGAAATCATCACGATAGGTGGCGGCAAAGCCAAAGAGCATTGGGCAAGCATCGTAGAGCCAGCAATCAAGTCAAGCCTTGAATACCTCAATAAAAACCTAAGCTATCAAATCAAAATAGAAAAAGCCAAGCTTGAATATCCTGCTCTCTATGGCATAAGCATCTAGACAAAATACTCCCATTGTACTACCCAGATAGGGATCTTCTAGGTCAACTAGGCTAGAGGATGCCAAGCTAGCAAGGAATAATATAAATAGTGCGCAAACCACTTATTAAATTCTTTGTTTTAGTTCTGACATTGACGGCAATTTTGCCAGTTAATTCAGTATCGCTTTTGGATGGCGGCGGCTTGAGAAATAACAGTCTTACTGGAACTCCGCGAAGCTTTTTTGAACCATTTACTGCACGCAATATTGGTGATGTCGTGACTGTCAAGATAGTTGAAAATATTGATGCAGTTAAAGAATCAACTGTGGTTCTCGATAATGACACCAGAGCAGATTCAGGTTTACAACTACAGATTGCTATGACCACAACAAGTACACTGACTCCTGACACCAATGATATAGCCAATATGATTACCAACTTTGGTCTACCAGTAGATTACGCTAGAAGAAACTCAAGACAAATCTCGGTAGACAACCGTGAAGAGTTTACTGCCATGATCAGTTGCCTGGTAGTAGAAATAGATCCGGAGAGTGGCAATATGATTATTGAAGGATCAAGACAAATCCTTATGGAAGGTCAGACCAAGAGTCTTTATGTCAGAGGCGTAGTCTTCCCTAAAGATCTTGATTCTAATAATGAAATACCAAGTTATAAATTAGCAAACGCACAAATTCAAATCATTGGCAGTGGCAGTTTAACTAATGACCGTGATAGCGGTTTTATTCAAAAGATATTTAGAAAACTATTCTAATCAACTACAGGTACATGCTTGGTATCAGGCTGCTTATTATATTTATGGAAATACAATCTTGACCAGCCATTACGTTTGAGGTAATCAAGATCTTCTTTGATTTTGGCAACCCAAAGATATTCCCCATCTCTTGTCAAAGGTTCAAGTTCATCAGCGTCAAAATTCTTTACTTTGATCCCAACAAAATCAATAGGTGCATCGACATGGGTTAATGAATTGTCAATATGAACTCTTGAACCATAGAGAGGCGGATATTTAGCGCAACTCATACAAGGGAAAAAGCTTTGTAGATTACGGTGTCCTTTCATATTCATCACCGTATTGTAAAACAAACCTTGATAAAGATCTTTAGTATAAACTTCAAGAATAGATTTTTGTGGGTAAGTGATGTTGCGGTGATTAGGATAAGTCTTATAATCGTGATTATAAGGAGCTAAAACATCATGATGAGCTCTAATCTCATCAAAATATACATGTAAACCTGAACTATCTAAAATATCCAGGGCATAATTATGGTAATTATGCGTAAACAAAATCAAATCAAAATCAAGTGACTTTGCATAATCTAATAATTCCCAAGTCCCAGGTCTAATAATATAATCCTGCTCGCCAAGAGTTGTTTCAACCTCATAACCAAGTCCCCTAGCACGCTTAAGGGCTTCTTTGGTCAGATGATTTGATTGAATCAAAGTCTCATCCAAGTCAAAAGAAACAGTCGTTGCCAGAATTGCTTGAGGCAATAACAAACAAAATAGAACTAAATAAATCAATGACTTTTTTTTCATACAGCTACCACATTAACAAGTTTGTTGGGAATAACAATGATCTTCTTGATTTCCAAACCTTGAAGGCGTTTTTGCAGCTTGTCATTAGCCAAGGCAAACCCTTCAAGTTGCTCCTTCGATAATTCCTTAGAAACTTCAACTACATCCACTTTCTTGCCCTTTATTTGCAAGACTAAATTAAAAGTATTTTGCTCCAAATAACTCGGTTCAAAAACCGGCCAAGACTGCCGATGTACAGAATTAACAAGATCTGGCTCATCACTATGAAGTATGTATTTATGCCAAAGCTCTTCAGCTAAATGCGGCGTGAATGGTGAAATCAGTAGGATGAATTGTCTGAACAAAGTAGCTAAAACAGCGCTGTCTTCAGCTGTCAAGCTCTCTTGATCATGCGCGTTAAAATATTTATAAGCAGCGTTAACAAACTCAGTCATTCTTGCAACAGATGTATTAAATCCATTGCGGTTCGGATCAAGGTCTTCGGTGATTGCCTTGAGCGCACTGTGCAAGGCTCTTACCAAATCCTGGTTGTCTTTAGTGAGCTTTGCAAAGTCAGCAAAATCATAATTCTCTCTATTCTCAAAAACACTTGCATAGTTCTTAAACAAACGCCAAACTCGATTAATAAATCGATACTGTCCTTGAGCACCTTCTTCAACCCATTCAACCTCTGCATCAACAGGAGCTGCAAATAAAATAAACAAACGAGCAGCATCAGCCCCAAACTCATCAAAAAAGTCGTTGGTTCCAACTACATTACCTTTGGACTTGGACATCTTGGTGATCTTGCCATCTTTCTCTGAATACTTAACAACCATACCCTGAGACAATAGACGGACAAAAGGTTCATCAAAATCGAGCATATCACAGTCACGCAACGCTTTTGTAAAGAAGCGAGCATAAAGCAAGTGCAAGATCGCATGTTCAACACCACCAACATATTGATCGACAGGAAATACTTTTGATTTATCAAATGGTTTGTCAGTGTTTAAGGCATCTGGGTATCTCATGAAATACCAAGATGAGCAAATAAAAGTATCTAAGGTATCAGTAATGCGCTTTGCTTTGCGACCATTAGCCAAAGTGATATTAAACCAATCTGGACTATTTTCAAGTACCGAACCGCCCATGGCTTTAGCTGCACTAAAATCAATTTCTGTTGGCAATTCTACAGGTAGAGACTCATAAGGAATTTGAACCAATTCACCGTCCTCTGTTTGAGCAAGAGGAATAGGACAACCCCAATAACGCTGACGGCTAATTAACCAATCACGTAATCTATATTTAATAGTCGATCTTGCAAAGCCTGACTTTAAGCCGTGTTCGACAATTTTGGACTTGGCAGCTTCATTATCAAGACCATTGAACTCATTACTGTTAATAATTACACCTGGTCCTGTCATAGCTCTAGGGCTGTAAGGCTGTAAGGCTGTATCGTCCTCATTCTCTCCCCCTTGAGCCTTAGAGCCTTCCCCCACTACAGCTTCACTTTGAATTACTTCTTTGATCTCAAGACCAAACTCTTGTGCAAATTCCCAATCACGCTCATCATGAGCAGGCACTGCCATTACCGCTCCAGTACCATAATCAACTAAAGCATAATCAGCTATCCAAACAGGAATCTTCTCGCCAGTATAAGGATTAGTACAATAAGCTCCAGTAAAACAACCTGTTTTCTTTTGTCCCTCTGCTGTTCTTTCGATTTCTGTCTTAGAGCTTGCATCCTTTATATATGCTTTGATAGCTTCTTTATTCTCATCAGTAGTTAATTCTTGAACCAACTTATGTTCAGGTGCAAGAACCATATAAGTAACGCCGTAAATAGTGTCTGGGCGAGTCGTGTAAACTGTTATAGCCTTAGAGCCTTCCACCCTTACAGCTCCACAAAGTGGAAAGTCTATCTCTGCACCAACACTCTTCCCTATCCAATTACGCTGCATGGTCTTCACAGACTCAGGCCAGTGCTCTAATTTATTAAGGTCTTGCAATAATTCTTCAGCATAATCTGTGATTCTCAAGAACCACTGTTTCATCATGCGTTTATTGACAGGTGTTTGACCATGGCGCCAGCACATACCATCTTCAACTTGTTCATTTGCAAGTACAGTATTACAATCTGGGCACCAATTCACAGGAGCTTCTTTTTGGTAAGCAAGTCCCTTCTCGTATAATTTCAAAAATATAAATTGGGTCCACTTATAGTAATCAGCACGGCAAGAAACCACTTCACGACTCCAGTCATAACTAGTACCCATACGCTTAAGCTGCTGGTCTCGCATATAGGCAATATTAGTCTCAGTCCACACTGCAGGGTGTGTATTATTCTCTATGGCAGCGTTCTCGGCTGGCAGACCAAAAGCATCAAAACCCATTGGATTAAGAACTTGATAACCAAGCATACGTTTATGACGTGAAATCACATCAGAAATTGTATAAACTCTCATATGCCCCATATGTAAATTCCCAGAAGGATATGGAAACATCACCAGCGAATAAAAACGCTTGTCAGATTTTGTTTCAGAATCAAAACTATAGATATCTGATTTGTCCCAGATTTCTTGCCATTTTGATTCTATTGTTTTAGCCTGATAATGTTCAACATTCACTGTTAAAATACCTGAGTAACGGTCTCTACCAAATCCGGTACTTCTGCAAGTAGTGCTCTTTCAACACCCATCTTCATTGTCATCAAAGCACTAGGGCAAGTACCGCAAGCACCAACCATTCTAAGTCTTGCATCTTTATCTATAAGATCTACAAACTCAATATTGCCACCATCAGCTACCAATGCTGGTCTAATCTTGTCTAAAACAGTTTCAATTCTTGATCTTGCACCGCCGCTAACAGAAGACTCAGATAAATCAGCTTCTACTGGTTTATTGTCTTCAGCCCATAATTTCATATCATCAATGGATGTTTTAATTACATCTTTAATCTCTAGGTGAACATCTTTCCAGTTAACATGCTCTTCTTTATCAACAGTTACAAAATTGTTCATTATAAAGACCTTTGTTATACCTTCAATCGCAAAAAGACTAGTTGCAAGTTTGTTAGAAGCAGTGTTTGCCTCCTCTAAAGTCAAGTAACTTAATGACTTTGAATAAGGGTAAAGAGTTTCACTAGAAATAAACTTAAGTGAATTAGGATTGGGTGTATATTCTGCACGAACAGAGATTTCAAGTGAATTCATAATGCAGATACTAGCATTTTTCATCAAAATAGATAGATTAAACAGATCACGGCTTCAGATAATAGCAATTGTGGTATCTAGGCTATATAGGGTAGAGGGCAAAAGATAGTGTTATAGGGGAGTTCATCTAAGATGAGTTTTATTTAATTCAAGTTATTTTAATATGTTCCGATAGTGTTCAATGCGGACTAATAGTGCGTATTAGTTGAAAAACAATGACCAAAATAGCACGACTATTATTAACGCTAATTTTAGTGTTGAGCAACATAAACAATACTGTCTGGGCCAAGACAGCAATTGAATACGTAGAAGTCAGCCATGTAATAGATTTTCACCCATACCACACAAATTATTTACAAGTTAATAATGATGTTGAAACATCAGTTGACGTCAATGCAGTAGCAGGAGAGATAAACCTAAAAATACATGTTAATGATCTGGAAATTGATACTAATGAAAATAGACATAGACTGAGATTTAGATTTAATGCAAGTCCTCTAATCCAAGAAGGTTATCCAGCACAAATTAAAATAGAAGCTTACAACGTTGATGAATTTGGCAACAGAGTTTTACTTTCCAAAACAGGTTTACTAATTCCTAATAAAAAAAGAGCCAGAAGATCTGTAGCTGAAATAAAAATCGCTGCAACAAAAAATCTAAGTAAAGATACTTACATTGATATCTTTGATCAATTTGCAGAACTCGCAGTTAGTTATAAATTAGACCTAGACTTGTTAAGCACTGCTGATGACATACCAGATCCTGTCAACTTATGCAGCAACGCTCAATACAGTGAATGCATGTTGGATTTTTTCTTTGACAACGTAACCTACGAATTGGCGAAAGCACGTTCCAACTCAGTCAATGTATTTAAGAACGATGGCAAATACACAGTACAAATACCTTTTACAAGAGGTGGGCGGAAAGCAAACAGTGGCGGATCTAGCATAAAAACAAGCTCAAGCACCGGAACTAGTTCAGGTACTATAGTAGGACCTAGACACGGCGGCGTCGGTTTTGATAGTGACGCAGTAAATGTAACTGACCCAAGTTCAATAGTAGCAACTACAGATAATGGTCAAGTCGAACTCATCGCCGGACCCGCAGGACCTACTGGTCCGGAAGGAGTTCCGGGACTACCCGGGGCAGCAGGAGCAGTAGGAGCTAGAGGATTTACTGGCGCTACTGGAGCTACAGGAGCTACTGGAGCGCAAGGACCACGAGGTTATAGTGAAACCACAAATGGTGAATTTGGTAACTTTGTTAGTGCAGATTTTAGTAATGGAGCAATCACTTTAGGCTTTGGTAACAGTAATGCAGACATGCTCACCAACAATACCAATGCAAGTTTAATGATTGGTTTTAATTCTAATGTTGCAACTATGTTTGTTGGACCAGCTGCAACAAACGGCGGTTATGGTAATGTCGGTATCGGAACTTCTAGTCCAACAGCATTAATGGATATCAATGGTATGTTACAAACTGCCAATTTCACTTTAACCAGCAGTACAGCCAATGGCTATCTATTAACAAGTGACGTTAATGGAGTCGCAAGTTGGTCTTCACTTTCAGCTAACAGTGTTGCTGGAGCTTTAGTAAACGGAAATAATTTAAGCGATTTAACAAGTGCGTCTACAGCAAGGACCAATCTTGGCTTAGTAATTGGTTCAGAGGTACAAGCATATAATGGAACATTAACTGACTACACTAGTAGACCTGCACCATCAGGAACAGTCGTCGGTACAACTGATACACAAACCCTTAGCAACAAAACTATCAACTCTGCAAGCATAAACGGGAGCACTGTTTTCATCAGTGGTTCTTCTACTAAGTTCAACGGCACAATCATGATCCCTAGTGGTGCAGCAGCAAATTACATACTTAGTTCTGATGCCAATGGTAATGCAGCTTGGGTAGCGATTGGGAATATACCTGGGTCTGGTCAATTAAATGATAATGGTAATTATATTTATCCAATGGATGGTAATGGTGAAGAAGACATAATTCTTGGATCATCAGTATTGGCAAATGCAGATATCTTTTTGGGTAACAATGGCGGGGCAGTATTTAATGAACAATCAAATGTCGTTAATTTCAGAGTAGAGAGTAATGGTGATGCGTATGCCCTGGTAGTTAATGGGACAAGCAATAATATAGGAATAGGCTATAACGCTCCTTCTGAGAAACTACAAGTAAATGGCAATATACTTGCTACTGCTTTCAATGGTGACGGATCTGCTATCACTGGCATCAACGCTAATGGGATCGTTGCAGATGCCTTTGACTTTAGTGAACTTGATGACAGTTTAACACTTGACGCAACAACAACAGTTGCCATGGGATCTAACGATCTTAACTTTGATTCCAATACTTTTGTCATTGATGGTTCTTCTAACAACGTAGGTATTGGTACTGCGACTCCTGGATACAAATTACAAGTCGCTGGTACAATTGGCGCAAGCTATTTCAATGGTGACGGTGCCGGCATAAGTAATATCGGTGCTAATGGAATGACTGCTGACACTTTAGGCTTCACCGAAATCTCTGATAGCTTAGCACTTGATGCGACTACTACAGTTGCACTTGCTGGTTCTGACTTGAATTTCAATGCTGGACTTTTAATGCTTGACGCTTCTGCTAACGG
>JABHOV010000066.1 GCA_018695135.1 Candidatus Melainabacteria bacterium
CTTTAATAGACATCCTGCAAAACCCCGTTTTGCTAGTGATGTCGACACAAAAAAGGTCGGAACGGTGCGGCGCACTAGTTCCGTTAGTAAAGATAAAGGGAACTTTCGCCGGAACTCTAATATAAAAGCCACCTTTGAGTGCATTCTCTGCGGCTCCAAGGTCATATTTTGCTATTTTAAGCCAGTTCTCTGAGGCTTTGCCCATATTAAGATTATATCTCATGCTAGCTAATTTATTACAAGATATACTTATATCAGATGCCAAAACGCGCAATCATACTGGTAATAGACGCAATGGGAGTGGGCTCACTTCCAGATTGGGCTAGTTATGACGAAGTCTGCGAGTCCAACACTCTTGCTAGTACTTGTGCTTACGTGGCTCAAAATCATCAGCCTATCAAATTGCCTAATTTGCAAAAACTAGGATTGGCAAATATTACTGCATTGGACGGCTTGCCTGCTTTAGATCATACAAATGGTTCTTACGGCAAGATGGCAGAACTGAATCCAGCCAAGGATACAATTACTGGGCATTGGGAAATGATGGGAATTAAAGCTACTAAAACATTTCCTTATTACCCTAATGGTTTTCCGCTAGCAATTATTGAAGAGTTTAAACAACAAACTGGAGTAGGGGGGATACTAGGCAACTGTACTGCTAGTGGAACCACGATTATTAACGAGCTTGGTGACAAGCATAGAGAGACGGGCTTTCCCATTGTATACACTAGTGCTGATTCTGTTTTGCAAATAGCTTGTGATATTGATGTAGTTAGTCTAGAGACTTTATATAAGTGGTGTGAACTTGCTCGGGAGATTATGCGCGGGGAGCATGAGGTTGCAAGGATTATTGCAAGACCTTATAAATCTAATGAGAACTGGATTGAAGGCTCTAGTCCGGAGAAGGCTGCTGACATGAAATATATTCGCCTCGGTGACAAACGACATGACTATTCAGTACTGCCTCACTCTAAATCAGTCTTAGACGCTGTTGTAGAAAGCAAAGGACGTGTAATTGGCTTTGGTAAGATCCAAGATATTTTTGCTGGGGTTGGTGTTCCTGAAAATATTCACACTGATGATAATGCTGACGGTTTGAACAAATTTATTGAAGCTATTAAAGAGCCAGCGGCAGAGAATGAAGTCTTGTTTATTAATTTAGTTGAGACTGATGCCAATTTTGGTCATCGCCGTGACCCTGAAGGTTTTGCAGGAGCGCTTGAAGACATAGACAAACGAATACCTGAATTATTAGAAGCGATGACAGAAGACGATATTCTGATGATCTCTGCGGATCATGGTTGTGACCCGATGGCAGTAGGTAGCGATCATACTAGAGAGTATGTGCCAATTCTTTTGTACAATAGAAATATGCAAGGCAAGGATATGGGTACTCGCAAGAGTTTTGCTGATATTGGTGCTACAATTCTTTATTGGTTCGGGCTGGAAAGCAGTGAACTTAGTATTCCGGGGACTAGTCTTATATAAGATGGCAAACGCAGTCAAACAAGAAAAAATAACCAAGCTTGCATTAATTGCAGGACGCGGAGAGTTGCCACATCATTTAGCAGCTTCTGCAACAAAGTCGGGGATTGATGTTTCGGTGATTGCTTTAAATAAAAATACTTATAATCAGTTTAAAGATAGTTACCAATCAGAATATTATTCACCCGTTGAAGTGCTCGAAATCATAGATTCAATCAAGTCACAAGAGATTAAGCATATGGTTTTTATTGGTAAGGTACCCAAGCTTGATTTCTTTAAAAATATTCACAAGCTTGATCCAAGTTTAATGAAAATAGTTCAAGGCTTGGGAGATATGAATGATGACTCTTTGCATTTTAGTCTCTTGAGATTACTGGAAGAAGAACATGGACTGACTGTAATTGACCAAACACAATATCTTCGTGATTTTTTCCCAGGACCTCAAGTATTTTCAGAGAGACAGCCCGATGCCGGTGAGCTTAGTGAGCTTCAATATGGATTGAAGATGGCAAAGGCAATAGCTGCTGTTGATATCGGACAAACGGTTGTTGTGAAAAATAAAGCGGTGATTGCTGTTGAAGCCATTGAAGGAACCAACCATTGTATTAAGCGTGCTGCCAATTCTTTTGCTTGGTTCAAAGACAATCGAATCACCGTCTGCAAGGTAAGTAAACCAAATCAAGACAATCGTTTTGATGTGCCAACTGTGGGACTGAAGACGATTGCTGCGATGCCAGCTAATAGTATTCTTGCTTTTGAAGCTAACGAGTGTTTCTTTGTAGACCAAGCTAAATCAATTAAATTAGCGAATCAAAAGAATATTCTGCTTTGCTCGGTAAGCATGGGTATATCATAGATATGTCCCAAGTTAAGGCACAAACGATACTCGCTCAGGCTGAAGATTTGCCAGCTCTTTCTAGCACGGCCACGAAGTTAATTGGCATGCTTGATGATATGAAAACAACACGAATTGAGCTTGTCAAGACTATCAATTTGGATGAAGTGCTAGCTGCTAGTGTTTTTAAATATGCAAACTCAGCTGCGATTGGTGCACGAGTGCGCTTTATTAATGTACTTGATGTGATTGATTATATTGGTTTTACGAGTGTCAAGAATATTGTCCTATTTGTTGCAGCCAAGAAAGTCATTAATGATGAGTCATTATGGTTTCGCAGTGTCTTTATTACCAATACCTATAAAAAAATAGCAACTTTGATAGATGAGCCAAAATCAAGTATTGATCTGGGTTTCATGCTTGCTTTGTTTCACAATCTTGGTTCATTGGTGTTTAGGAATTTTCATCGTGAAGAGTTTCAAGAAAGTTCGGCGATTAAAGATTTTGCAAAACGACTCTCCCATGAAAAACAATTGTTCGGAATGAATCATTTGGATCTTTCTGTAATTATTCTTGAGAACTGGAAGTTCGCTGAGGACTTGATCGACTTAGTGAAATTACAAGCTGATTTTGGCAAGACTAGTTTTACTAAGCACAATCTTATTGTTGAACTTGCAAGGCGTTTATTTGAGCTTGAGGAAGTCGATGAAGCTAGTATTGCAAAGTTGCTCTCTGACGACAAGCTAACTAAGCAGATGAAAACACACAGATTAGATAGTTTGGAATTGACTGAAGACTTTGTTAATGACTTATTTGACGAGGCTCGTAACCAGATTAGTGCTTGGTAAGAAATTTGGCGATAGTGTCAATACAAAGCGTTACGCCGTTATCACCCGGTGTTGATAACGTAACGATTTGTATTGACTGTTTTGTGTCGTCAATACAGGCTGATATTGTCAATGTCTATCGTTAGACTAAAGTTTTTTGATTTTTCTAGTGCCTTGTAACCTTGTTTGATTCTGTCAATCAGTTCAGTTGAGTTTCCCAATTCAGGAATTTTGATTACTAGATGGTATCTATGCTTGTTGTTGATTCTTGCAATTAATGCTTCACATGGTCCCAATATTGAAATGGATCCCTCTGGTTGCGGGTCATCATGACTCATGTTTTCTATTTTGATGCCAAGCTCTTCGACAATCCCATAAACCATTGCATGTACCTTGTTACAAGCTTCTATTGCAGCGGGTTCAAACTCGGCACTTACCAAAAACCTAATGAGCTTAGCAAAGGGTGGGTACTTGAGAATCTCTCTCAGTTCGATCTCTCTTTGATAGAAACCAGTGTAATCCTGCTCTTTGGCATAGGCAAGTGCTTCTCTTTCGGGTTGATAACTCTGAAACACTACTTGTCCTTCTTTATCTTTGCGACCGGCTCTACCAGCAACTTGTGTGAGTAGTTGAAAGCCTCTCTCGTCAGCGAGATAATCAAGCTGGCTGAAATTACTGTCAGCAGAAATCACCCCAACAAGTGTGAGGTTGGGATTATCAAGTCCCTTGGCAATCATTTGCGTGCCAATAAGAATATCAATTTCACCATTTTTGAAATCACTCCAGGTCTTGATGTAGTTGTTTTTAACCCGTGAGACATCACTATCTAGTCTTCTGACTCTTGCTTCTGGGAATGCTTTGATTACTTCTTGTTCTAGTTTTTGGGTGCCAAGCCCAAAGAACTTGATAGCGTTGGATTGGCATTCGGGACATTCTTTGGGATGCGGTTCTGAGTCGCCGCAATGATGACAGAGCATCAGGTTGCGGTCCAAGTGATAGACTGTCTTGCTGTCGCACTTGGAGCATTTATAAATATGTCCGCATTGACGGCAAAAGACATGGGAGGCGGATCCGCGCTTATTTAAAAAGAGAATAATTTGTTCTTTTTTTTCTAATTTGGATTCAATCTCTGAACGCAAGAATCTAGAAAAAATACTTTTGTTGGCGTTGTTAAATTCTTCTCGCATATCTACTAGCGCCACTTTGGGTAAAGGGTTGTCAAAGACTCGCTTCTTGAGTTCTAGTAATAAAAAATCATCAATATTATTGAGTGCTTTGTAATATGTTTCGATACTTGGAGTTGCGGAACCTAAAACAAGTGGACAATTGTTTAACTTAGCCCTTTGCTGAGCTACTAGTTTGGCGTGGTATCTTGGTGCCGGGCTATCTTGTTTGTAAGAGTTTTCATGCTCTTCGTCCATAACAATTAGACCAAGCTCTTTGACCGGAGCAAAAATAGCTGACCTTGCACCAATCACCACTCTAGTTTTGCCTTGAATTAAATCATGCAAACCGTGTTCTTTTTCTGATTTGCTGAGGGCGCTATGCCAGACAACAACGCTTTCCTTGCCGAATCTTTGGCTAATTCTTTCTAGTAGTTGCGGTGCAAGGGCTATCTCTGGTACTAGTACTATACTGCTTTTGCCTTGCTTAAAACTTTCTTCAATCAATCGAAGATAGATTTCGGTTTTGCCACTTCCTGTTACTCCGCGTACTAAGAACTTGGAGGCAGTTTTGTTTTTGATTGCTTGATCTATCCCTTCAAGACAGTTTGATTGTTCTTCTGTTAGTTTTGGAATGGTTTCTTGATCTAAGCTAGAAAGAAAATCAAGTGGATTAGTTTTCTTGGTTTCTTTGATAATGGGATTGATGTAATTTACTTCGATGAGATTCTTTTGTACCAGTTTGCGAGTTTCTTTTTTCAGGTCGGATTCTTTGAGTCCACTAAGAGTTTTTAATCTGTCCCATTTTGCTTTGTGATTTCTTGCCTTAAGAAGAGCTTGAATGACTGCACTTGGATCTTGGCTCACAGGATCGAGCAAGGTTAGTTCTTTGTGGGCCTTTGGAATGAGAGCTGAAGCTAATAAGGCAGAACAGGTCTCAGAGTAAGAGCAGCTGTAATACGCTGATACGAATTTGACCAAGTCAATAAGCTCAGTTTCAAAGTGAATTGTGCCAGCTAGTAGCTCATCAACCTCCCTTATCTTAAAAGCTTGCTCCTCAGTTGAGAGCTCTTCATAGATCTCAGTAACCAGCCCGCTTTCCTTCTGGTTGCGAAAAGGTACTAAAATCAAGGATCCAACAGCCAATTTGCCCTCCATGTCCGATGGTATTTTATAAGTCAGTTGATCACTAAAAGTTTGTAAAGAGTTGGTGAGTATGGTTTTACAATAGGACATTGTTTGATATTATTGTAGCTTGAGTCGAAGCAATTTTATTGGCTTTTTCTCGGGCACTTAGCTCAGTTGGTAGAGCATCTCGTTTACACCGAGGCGGTCGGAAGTTCGAGTCTTTCAGTGCCCACCATTCTCCCGAGATCGAAGACCGATATAAACAAGCAATACCGAGAACGGGTATTGCCGACAGAGTCGGCAGACTGTGTGTTTGATTAGCGAAAGAACGCCTTTGTAGTGGCGTTCTGCGGAGAAGGCAAACACGAATCTGGTATATGAGAACCCTAGTCATGACAACGTGTGTAAGATTATCAAACGAAGGTTGTGCTCTTCCCTTTGTACCGAGGCGGTCCTGCAGTTCGAGTCTTTCTTGCTCACCATAGAACAAACATCTCCAAAATATCCATCTCGTGACAAGTCTAAGTTGCTTTGTTTATCTAAAAACGTGAATAAGGCAGACGCGGCCCTATTGCGGTATAACCATGAAATTGAAATTAGTGCTGCTTCTATTTACCAATAAATTCTTACTAGCTAGCCTGGCAGGAGGGGAATTTAGATCGCAAATTGACAAGTAGAGACTATCATTTTGAGATCTTGGGACTTGCGCTACGCGAATAGTGCCTCGAGTTTCTTCTGTAATTTGGTAAGTAGTGTTGCCTTGTGTAGTGCTTAATGACTGGATCACTATACTGTCTCCCTTTTTTACCTTGCCTGCTTGAATAGCATCTTCTAATTGATCAATGGAATTTACCTCAATAGTTTCTCTTTGTGAACTAACGTGACTTTTTGACGTTTCGGGTTGGGCTAAGATTACTGCCAATGTTCTTTGATCCTTACGGACAAGTTTTGATAGAACATGTCTAAATTCCTTAATTCGTTTTCCTTGTATACCTAGCGCTTGCCCGATTTTGTTTTCGGTGAGAGATCCTTTGCTCCTTTCATTATTTAAATTAGCGAGTGTTTGGGCTGTAATCTTGAATTGATCTGTTATGGATTAATCGTTGACATAATAGATCTACAATAACACCCCAGCTGCCCTTTTATCAAGTAAATAGTTGAGAAGTCCTTTATTTAGCAGGGTAATAATCTAGTAATGATAACAAAAGACAATGTAAGACAGACTCTTGAATCTATGATGATTGATCATCCGGATTTTGAGGCGAAGATGAAATTTGGTAGCAAGGGCTATGAACTGAGAGGCAAGCTTTGTGCTGGTGTATACCAAGACTTTTTGGTGCTCAATCTTGGCAAAGACAAAGTAGATGAGATGCTCAAGCAAGGTGATTCAAAACCAATGGACATTATGGGTAGAGTGCTCGAGGATTGGGTAATGATTGAAGAGCCGGTTTATCGTGACGATAGCGAAATGAAAAAGCTTATTGATATGGCTGCCAAGCGTGTTCGCTCAGTAGCTTAATTTGTTTTAACGAAGGTAATTAGTCAGGGAGAGCTTTGACTCCTTGACGAAAGGAAGTTAGATTTTTAAGTTGACGGCAGGGTCCTCTCAATTTCAAGTAGCCCATAGCCTATAATAGTTGAAATGAAGCGTCTCTTTGGCATATTTATTATTGCTTTTATATTTTTGCTCTACAAGATCTGGGCTTACCCACTTATTGACGCTGATGAGCCTCGCTATGCTGAAGCTGCCAAAGAAATGATCAATGCTCAGCAGTATTTGATTCCACTTGCTGATGGTGAGTATCGTTTTGATAAGCCAATTTTGTTTTATTGGTTTGAAATATTGAGTTTTAAAGTTTTTGGGATTAATGAATTTGCTGCGCGCTTGCCTTCGGTGATTGCAGGTGCATTGACAGTTAGTTTTGTTTATTGGCTGGGGCATTTTTACAAGGTTGGATTGGCTGCTGCTTTAGTTTTGATTACTGGTATCGAGTTTTTTGTAGTCTCGCGTATGTCAATTACTGACTCGCTTCTCAACTTTGCGATTGTCTCAGTTTTGATAATTTATTTTTTGATTAAAGAGAAGCATATCAATGAGCGATATATTTATTTGCTTGCAGTTTGCGCGGCTTTGGGCTTCTTGACCAAAGGACCAATTGCAATTTTGATTCCAGTGATGGTAGGATCTATCGATTTTATTATTAACAAGGGCTGGAAGAATTATAACTTGCCTGCACTAGGAATGATGCTTAAAGCATTTTTGCTATTCCTTGTCATTGCAGCCCCTTGGTATATTGCAATTCACCTTAAGACAGGAGGTGAGTTTACTCATTATTTTTTCATCGGACAAAACCTCGGGCGTTTTAGCTCCACTCTCTCTGGTCATCACCAGCCTTGGTGGTTTTATATTGCAGTAATGATTATTGGATTTATGCCTTGGTCACTGTTTTTGCCAGCAATGATCGCTGATTTCAAATTGAAGGCAGATAGCCTGCGTTTACAAAGTTTTGCGTTGATTTGGCTTATTACTGTTCTTGGATTTTTTAGTTTCTCTTCTACCAAGCTTGCTAACTATGTGATGTCTATGTTTGTGCCATTAGCGATTTTGTTTGCAATTTGGTTTAAACAAGTCCCTAAGAAAAAATGGCTGGTGATTAATTCCTCTTTCTATATTGTGCTTTTTTGCGCAGTTGCGTTTATTTATTCTCAAGGTTATTTGGATAAATTAATAGCTTCTGAACCCTTCTTAAAGGAATACTTCTCTGGAGCTTTTGTTTATGTGGCTTTGCTTCTTTTGCTTGTTTCTTTTGGTGCGATTTTAATAAATGCCTTAGCAAATAATGTACAAAGGTCGATGAGTATCTTTGCCGTGTTTGCTTTGTCTCTTTGCCTGGCTGGGATTGATTACTTTATTAGGCCTTTTGCTCATTATAAGGAAGCTGGTATCAAGAGTTTTTTGCAAGAGCTTCCAAGTGATGCACAAATCTATCTACTGACTATCGATAGACCGAGTGTGAGTTTCTATTCTCTGTCTGATAGCTTTCCGGAGCGTGTTGGGATGAAAGTGATTAAGACTCAAATTGATCTGGGGAACAAGTTTTGTGTGATAGCCAAACATGACAAAGCTGATAAATTAGCTAGTCTAGAGAGATTGATAATTTGGTCTCAAGATGATATTTATTTATTTACTTGTAGTTTCAGATAAGGGTTGAGACTTTGCATTTTTCAGTGCATCCTTAAGGACACGCTGAAAAACGAAGTTTTTCTAGTCGGGTCCATGAAGAAAGGTTCTGTCCGTGCGACGCACGTGACAGATAAGGGTTGAGACTTTGCATTTTTTAATGCATCCTTAACGAATATATACCCACCGGGGGTATATTGGCAAACAATATCGTAAGTTCTACGTCTATAAATTAGTGCAGATAGATTTGGATTTCCTAACCATTGAAGTAATACTTAGTTTTTTTCTAGCGATGACTAGAATAGGAGCTTTTATGGTTGCGGCTCCGCTATTATCTCGAAATGGGATCCCGGTAATGGCAAAGGTTTTGCTTACAGCAACTATTGTCATGAGTTTTTATCCGACGATATTGGCTCACTCTGATGGTTTGATTCTTTATGATAGTTGGCATCTTGCTATTGCGATTTTTCACGAGATTCTCGTTGGATATAGCATGGGTGTTTTGATGAGTTTGTTTTTTGATTCTCTGGTGAGTTTTGCTCATCTGGCAGGTATACAGATGGGTCAAAGTTCTTCTAATGTCTTCAACCCTGCTCTGTTAGCAGCTACCAGCCCGACTGGTACTTTTATTGCTAATGTCGCTTTGATGTTCTTTATATTCTTGAATGGCATCTACCATATGCTGTTCTTACTTAAGAAGAGTTTTGTGCTTGTGCCTCTCGCTAGTTACAAGCTAGATCTTGCGACTTTGGGACAGAACTATATAGCGGTTTTTACTGAGATTTTTGCAATTGGCATGAAGATCATATTGCCATTAATCGCAATCATGTTTGTAATTGATGTATTTGTCGCGCTGTTTGCCAAGATCATGCCGCAAGCGAATATGTTTTTTTTGATGATGCCAGCTAAGTTGATTGTAGGGGTTTTCATTATTATGTTTATGCTCAATGCCTTATATCTAAGAATGCAGCAGTTTTATGAGATAGATTTTTGGAATTTGATGGATAAGTTGTTTTTGGGCTAATTGATCTAGGTAACGAGACTGAGCTTGCTGGAACAATACTAGTATGCCACCAGAAGGTCCTGATAAGCACTCCAAGACGGAGCAAGCCTCCAGTCATAAGCTGAAGAAAAGTCGTGAGCAAGGTCAAGTTGCAATGTCCAAAGACCTTTCTTCGACCCTTGGTCTTGTTTTTGGCATGATCATGGCAGCTGTCATGGCACCCAAAATTGCAGTTGGTTTCAAACAATTTTTTCAATTAATCAGTTCAGATTTCAATTTTAGTTTGGTGGCACCATCCGGAATTAATTTCTTGATGTTTGATATTGTTCAACGCTTTGTAACATTGGTTGCACCGATCATCGGTGTTGTTTGGCTTGCTAGTTTTATTGCCTCACTTGCTCAAGCTGGTTTTCATGTTTCAGCTAAACCACTAGAACCCAAGTTTGAGAAAATCAATCCGGTTGAAGGTTTTAAGAAATTGGTTTCTAAGCGCGGTTTGGTCAACTTGATTATTTCATTAATGAAGATGGCATTAATAGCGTTTGTAACAAGTTCGGTTTTGCTTAACGAAGAAAACACCATGGTCTTAATCAATCTTGGTGATATTCATTTTATTTTAGCGAAGGCTGGTGAAATGGTTTGGGAGATTAGTTTCAAGGCGTCTATCACTTTGATCATCATTGCCTTGATAGATTTCTCATACCAAAAGTGGCAGTTTCTGGAAGACCAAAAAATGACAAAACAAGAGATGCAGGACGAACACAAAGAGCATGATGGTAATCCGCAAATTAAATCCAAAATTAGATCTATGCAAAGAGCTTCTGCTCAAAAACGTGGGCTCAGAGAATCAGTGATTGAGGCTGATGTCATTGTGACGAATCCATTCCATATTGCAGTTGCAATTAAATACGATAGAGAATCAGGTCAAGATGCTCCAGTCATCGTTGCCAAGGGTGCAAGGTTGATTGCTGAAAGAATTAAGGGCATTGGTAGAGAAGCAGGGATTGAAATTATCGAAAACATACCTCTGGCACGTGCACTATATAAAGAAGTCAAAGTTGGCTGGGAGATTCCTCCTGCTTTGTATATTGCTGTTGCTGAGATTTTGGCGATTGTCTTTAGACGCAGAGCAAATGTCAGTAGCTAAGTAACGAAAAGACCTCAAGTCCATTATCTTCAAGTCTCTTCCTGCCATCAAGAAAATCAAGTTCAATTAGAGCAGCAATACCTACTACTGTGCCGCCAGCTTTGCGGATTAGTTCAGCTGTAGCCAGAGCACTACCACCAGTTGCAATCAGGTCATCGACTATAAGCACTCGTGCATTTTCTACTCCTGCAAAAGCATCTTCGTGAATACAGAGAGTATCTGTACCATATTCAAGTTCATAGCTATATTCAATAGTTTTGGCTGGTAATTTACCTGGTTTGCGTATCAGGGTTAAGCCGGCGTTGAGTTTGGCAGCCACTGGTGCTCCAAAAATAAAACCACGCGATTCAGGTCCGGCAATAAAATCTATCTTGGCATCTGTATACTGCTCGCAAATTAGCTCAATACTGATATTAAAAGCCTTGGGGTCAGACAATAGAGTGGTAATATCCTTAAAAACAATACCTGGCTTTGGGAAATCAGGGATATCCCTGATACTAGATTTAAGATAGTCAATTTTGTCCATAGTCATTCATTATAGAAGGAATTGGTCTATGGGTCATGAAATTGTGGGTCAATTCTTCCAAATCCTCAATACATACTCGCTATTCCCCGATAAATGTAGTATTATACTGCCTTAGACCCATGTCCTTACTAATTGACCAGATTTTTGACCTTGATAAACATGAGTTTTACTCCAAGAGTATTTTTCATGAAAGACAAATGAACTCATGCCCAATTGGCTGTGATGGTTGTGCGGTGTCTGCTAGTACTACAACACAAGGTGCGATTAGTTACCAAGCACTTTCTGATTTTTATAGAGATGCACGTGATCACAAAGCAAGACTCAATATCACAAAGGTAGAGGGCTACGATCCTGTCTTTGTCAATTATTCAGATGATTCAACAGTGCCTTTTGCAAAGTCATTAAAAGATGCTCTTGATTTAGGACACAGGATTATTACGCCGGTTTGTACTACTGGCTCTTGGAAATCAGACAGAACCAAATGGCAGCTTGAGGAATTAGGCAAACTCTCTAATCAGTATCGAAGCTTTATTTACCCATCAGGCAAGCGTGGCCAATCTTTTGTGCTTTCTGTGCCGCGTGAGGTAAAACCTTTTGCTGATGGACGTTATAATCTTGAAGAACATGTAGATAAAATAGTTGAAGATATTCAATTGTTGACTATCAATGGTGATATTGATGTTTTGATTTATTACAACAGTGAGTTTGAATCTGATTACGATACGGCGGTCATGATTAAATCCAACGTTGCAATCAAGTTGGAAGGCAAAGCTAGAGAAAGAGCTAACTTCCTTATTACTAATTTCAATTCAAACACTTTGCCTGAGTCTTGCTTTAGATACCCCAATAGTATTTTAGTTTCTGACAAAGGCTTTCAATCAATTGACCCAACTAGGATGGAATGGGACTTTGAGTCTACTACGTTAAATAGTCATTTGCAAACTGGGTCTAAGCTTGTTGGCGCCAAAGCCTAATGGATTTCATAAAAACAATATTTCAAGACTTAAGGATGATGATTGCAAGTCCTCGATTGGCTTTTGAAGAGATGCTGGCACGTGAGGATTGGAAGCTTGATCGTGCTTACTTAGTTTTTATTTTATTGATGCATAGTTACTATCTTTTGTTGCCATCTTACTTATTAGTATTGAATATTTTGGCAATCCTATTTTTCTTTTTACTGATAGGTACCATGTACTATTTTATGCAAGAAGTTTTGATTATATTCAAAGAGCAGCATAGCTATCAGCAAGCTGACGATGACATGCTTTATTTGATAGCTTATATTTTCGCCTTGGCTAATATACCCGCGATGATTTTGAATATCATTAGTAACTTAGTTGCTTTGATATTTTTTGACAATCTCTTGGTTGGGATTTGCTTTGCTTTAGTCTTTAGTCTCCCAATACTCGTCTTGGCGCTTTATTATCCGCTTAAGTTCTTTGCCTATGTCAGTAATGACAAAGCCTCTTGGAGACTGATGTTGGAGCTCTTTGTGACTAGCTTTATAACTACTTGTAAGGAAAATCTGGGGATTAAAGCGATGAAAGATCTCCTTATTGATTGGCGCCGGGTTTGAAGTTTTTGAACATAAAATGAAGCTCCTCGGGGCAAGCCCACGAGGTATCTCCATTTAATCGGGTGCTAAAATGATCCAGATTTACAACCTAAACACCAAAAGCACCCGATCTACTTTTGTTGTTTTTTAATCGTCTACATGGGTTTAATTCCTTCC
>JABHOV010000074.1 GCA_018695135.1 Candidatus Melainabacteria bacterium
AGCCGACTGGCAAATCACTCAGATCAACCATCACCGGAAAATTAGTTTGATCGGCTGTTACTTTAGCGCTGTCAACTGTAACTTTGATTCTTGAAGACCAGGCATTGTCATACCAAGCTTGAACTATATTTGCAGAAAATATATTGATTGCTAATGCAATCAAAACAAAAATTCTAAATGGTCTTTTACTAATTTTTTGCATCTACTAGGATAAGCTGAAAACAGCTACTTATATATTATTAGTCTTAATTCATCATATTTGACTAGGCTATTTGAATGATTTAGATTAGTTATCTTTATTGCTTGATGGCATGATTGTATTTACTATTATATTTATGCCAAGGTTAAGAAGGTTAAGAACAGGGTATAGAATTATTAGGTCTTAAGGCAAGATTAAGCCGCAAAAGGAAGAAAAATGAGTTTAAAACTATTATTAGTAGACGATGAAGTTAACTTAGTAGACCCTATGGCCTACACACTTGAACAAAAAGGCTTTGAAACAGCTATTGCTTATAATGGTCAGCAAGCACTCAGTAAATACGAGAGTGAAGAACCTGATTTGATTTTACTAGATTGGTCAATGCCTGACATTTCAGGAATTGATGTTCTCAAGCGCATTCGTGAAAACCAGAATTATGTTCCAGTAATCATGATCACTGGCAAATCTGCCAAGGAAGACATTGTTGAAGGTCTTGCTGCTGGCGCTGATGACTATATTACTAAACCCTTTAACTGGGAAGAGTTGATGGCTAGAGTTAACGCTGCAATAAGAAGAGCCCAACAACCTAACGCTACTCATCCTAAACGTATTCGTTTTGGCAAGGTGATTTTGGATGCTAAAACTCATCGTGTTTGGCTTGAAGATAAAGAATTGAATCTTAGTCCTCGTGAGTATTCTATGCTCGAATTATTTATGGAAAACCCAAAGAGGATTTATTCAAGAGACGAACTAATCGAAAAAGTTTGGGGTCTTGATTTTGATGGTGACTCTAAAACCGTTGATGTTCATATTTGTTGGTTAAGACAAAAAATTGAAGAAGATCCTAATAAACCTAAGATCATCCAAACTGTTCGTGGTTTTGGTTATAGACTTGGAGCGTAAAGATTTAAGGCTGTAGGGGTCTAAGGGTGTAAGGGTCTAAGGGTACTAGTATATTCAGAATGCCTTAGACCCTTACAGCTTTCTTGTGCAAGCTATAATATAATACGTGCGCGTAATTATTACCAGACCATTTGAATACGCTCAAGAATTTATTGACTTACTGGATCAACATGATATAGGTCATTTTCTTTTGCCTTGTTTAGAATTTGTAAAACCAAGTGACGATTATGCAAGTCTTGATAAAGCAATTCGCTCTAATCATGAATATGACTGGATTATCTTCTTGAGTAAAAAATCTGCTGAAATATTCTTTGACCGCTTATTAGAACTCGGTGGTCATTTGTTTCATATTAGCCCTCGTCTCAAAATAGCCTGTGTTGGTGAATCTACAGCTAGTTTTATTAGAGACGAAATTGGTTTTCCGGTTGATTTTGTTCCAAGTCAGTTTAATTCACAAGTCTTCTTGAAGGAGTTTGACCCAGATCAAGTCTCTCGTCTTATATTAGTGCGCAACGAAATTGTTGATGATGATTTTGTGGACAACTTAAATTCTCGAGTTATAGCTATTGATCTTGCCTTGGCGTATAAGACCCAGGTTCCCGATTTGGACCTTGCGGATTTTGATGAGCTTCTGTTACTTAATCAAGAACTATGTTTTAGTTTCACTAGCTCCCAGACCGTGCGCAATTTCAAGAAATCACTTGGTCCAGAGAGAATAGAGCGATTAAATGACTTGAAAGCCATTAGTATTGGTCCTCGTACAAGCGAGACAATTGAATCGGAACTTAGCTCTATGACTATTATTGAAGCCAAATCTGCGTCCCTTGCTGCTATTGTTGATGCTATACTATTAATTAATGTCTAAGTATAAAACAAGCCCCAAAACAAGTTCTAAAAAATCTGATCCCAAACTAGGTTCTAATATAATGAATTTGAGTTATGACGAAGCTAGAGATAGATTAATAGATTTAGTAAAAGAAAAAGCATTATTTACAGGTGATTCACTTTTACCTTCTGGTCAAATTACTTCTCACTACCTTGACCCCAAGGAAGCATTGTTAAGTGCAGAAGGAGCGTTTCTTGCTAGCATGACAGCTTTGCATCATATTAAAGATGAAGTTAGTTTTATTGGTGGTTCTCTTCGTGATGCCTATTCTTTACCTGTAGGTTGTTCGCAATTAGCTTTAATGAGAGGGCAGGACATCGGTACTTTTTATGTGCGTGAAGCAACTGATGCAAGACGCAAAGGACTTTCTAAATGGATAGAAGGACCTCTTGAACCTGCTACCAAAGTATGTTTGATACAGGATATGGTTGTTGATGGAGCTAATTTGATTGATATGATTCGCAAACTACAACAAGAAGCAGATTCTGAAATTGTTCAAGTAATTGCAATTATTGATCGTCTTGATGGTGCTAAGTATCGTTTTCAGGATTACGGCGTTGACTATACTGCTATTTTAACTATGCGCGAGATTATGGAACCAGCTAGAAATTAATGACATCCTGCTGCCAGCCCAAGTAGTTGCGGCAATGTTGAAAGGCTTATTTTATGTTAGTTGCAGATTACCACAATCACCCACAGGCTCATCGTACTGATCTTCCTTATAGTCAGAAGTTGCTTCAGGCTTGGGCAGATAGAGCTAGGGAGCTGGGTTTAAAGGATCTTGCTTTTACAGACCATGACCGTTACAAAGCTGGTTTTAGTTTTGATGAGATCGAGCTTTTACAGCAAAACAATCAAGACATTCAATTTCGTGCCGGTATTGAACTTGATAATGATCCAGAGACAAGTGCCGACGGTAGAGCTTGGGTTGAAAAGAACTGGGATAAGTTGGATTTTGTTTTAGGTTCGGTTCATTTTGTAAAAGACTTTGCTTTTGATCATCCTCATTATATCGACCAATATCAAAAACATGATATCAACGATCTCTATCGCGAATACTACACAAATATCATGGCAATAGCATCAAGTGGTTTGGTTGATTCTATGGCTCATTTGGATTTAATCAAGATCTTTAAATTCTTCCCAACGGAGAATCTAGATGAGCTTTATCACGATGTACTTGATCTAATCAAAGCCAAAGATATTTCGATGGAGATTAGTACCGCCGGGCTGCGTAAACCTATTGGCGAGATTTACCCCGACAAAAAACTTATTCAAATGGCAATAGACAAAGACATTAGTTTTACTATTGCTGGTGACGCTCACGCCGCTCATGATCTTTGCCACAACTACGATAAGCTCGAGGCGCTTTTAAAAGAGATGGACATTACTGAGGTTGCTGTTTACCAGAAGCATCAGAAGATTTTGGTTCCAGCATTAGTAACACCCTGCGCCAAATAAAATGCATAATATGTCGTCGTCTCTGAATTTGGGTAGTCGCTCTCCTCTATAATGCCTACTACTGGTCCTCGCTTTTTCAACTGTATTGATTCTATTTTTTATGATTCGAGGTGCTTTCCTTGCTACGTGCCCAGATCTTTTATTATATCTTTGTCTAGATTTATTTCCTTTGGCTTGAACTAGATTTGTGTTTAATGCCAATAATGTAATTGCTATGATTATTTTTTTCATTGTTTTCTCCTTTGTTATTAACGACGACTAGGATATGTAGTCAACTCATAGACGCTGTAAGCGCCATAGCTAAATAATCCAACTCCTATCACTGTTGCTGCTAGTACTGTGCCAATGCCTTTGGCTATTCCCTTGGATTTGTTTTTCTTTTTTGTTGATTTTTCTATTACTGCTTGATGACTAGTCCTGGCTTTCACTTGTTTTTCTATTTGACTGCCATAAGCCATTGCTTGTTGGCTAGTCATCATTAGTAGATTTAGTATCAAAATGATCGTTAACTTTATTGTGGTTAATTTTCTTTTCATTTGGGTCTTCCTTCTAATTGAACAGTGTTGAATAAGATCTCAAAAAAATATCTCGTGACTGCTATCTATATATAGCTATAATTATACACCGTTGAATAAAGAATAGGTTAATATGTTGATTAAGTTTTGTTAATCTTGGTGAATGCCCTTTGTTTACAAGGTCATTGCGAGCCTTTCGGGCGAAGCAATCCAGTGTATAAAGCTAAACTGACGAGATTCTACTTTGCAAGCCCTCGAAGAAATATATCCACGAAACTATCTAAAAGCAATTTGCTTGACTTGAGTTTGACGTTATTGAGCTTGCCACTTAATGACAATATTGCAATCCCATGCAAGCCAGACCATAATACCTTGGCGTTTATTTCACTTGTATCGCTGCATTGATTTGCTGTCAATCTGCCTTCAATCAAATCAAATATCATTTTGACTTTGGCTTGATACCAATCTGGCAGCTGGTCGCCGTAGTTAAATTCATATAAAGCTCTAAAACGATTCATATCTTTTTTTGCATAATCTAGATAGGCTTCAGCGATTGCTTTGACTGCTTTATTTTTGTCTTTATTAGTACTACTTGCTTTGTCTATCTTTTTATAAAGGAGGTCAAGAGTTTTGCCATTCACTTTGAGAATTAGTTCGTTGAGATTCTCATAAAAACTATAAATGGTCCCAGCGGTATAACCGATATCAGTTGCTAGTTTTCTTGCACTGAGCCCTTCTAAACTATTTTCTTCAATGAGTTTATTTGCTGCATCAAAAATAATTCCTTCTAATTGTGCTTTACTGTGATCTGAGCGTCTTGCCATAGTTTAATTATACACTGTTAAGGATGCCCTGAAAAATACAAAGTCTCAACCCTTATCTGTCACGTGCGTCGTACGGACAGAACCTTTTATCATGGACACGCTGAAAAACTTTGTTTTGCAGCGTGTCCTTAAGAAGATGTCTAAAACCTGCTGCTTTTGTACACCTTTGTGATATTAATTAACATAGTTTAAAGATTCGCTCTTAAAACGTAATCTTACCTAAATTGGGTAATGGTTGAGCTTGGAAACCCTGGTTAAACTGTGGAGTGACTGAACTAAATTGAGGCTGCAATGGATTTGGTAGAAATGCTGGACCAATTTGGTTTTGTAACCCAAGACCCCAGAGTAATCTCATCGCCGCGGGATTATAAAGCTGGAACATAGGTTGCAAGTCTGGGTATTCTTCTTGAATTGGTTCAGTCTCATCGTATTCCATAGATTCTTTACCAAAAAACTCATCAAAGTCAGCAGCAATTTCACTACCAAATTCGCTTTCAAACTCTTCTCTCTGTGTTGCCCACATACTAAATGCTTCTGCGTATTCTTCTGCTTGATCATGGCTGCCACCTTTGTTTTGGTTATTCCAACCATAGCCACCATTGAGTTCACCCATTTGAAATCCACTTGATACCATTTTGTCCCTGATGGTGTCCATATGCCCGTTCATTTTGGCATCACCCCAGCCACCTTCGCCACCGTTTCTTGCTGCACCTAGTCCTCCGCCTAGTTTGTGTTGGAGGGCATGTCCAACCTCATGAAACATTGTTGCCATAGTGCCATCTTTTGATAAGGCAATTGACATATTACTACTAAACCATCCTGCGGCATCTTTAACTTTGTCTGCTACAACTATGTCTAGACCTGCAAGTTCCTCTGCCATTTCACTATTGAGCTTTCCTGCAAGTGCACTATTAACACTGTCCTCCGCCATTAAGCCTGAGCCATCATTACTATCACCACTCGCTTTTTCTCCAGCAGCTACTGAACCAGCCTTGTGTTCGACATTAACATTCTTGTCTATAATTGCTTTAGAAGCTGAGTCTTCTTCTGTTTTTACTTTCTTGCCTGTTTTGTCGGTTTCGGTTTCCGTTTTATCTTTTTCTTGAGCTTGCGCTGCCGCTATCTGTTGATTCATTGCTTGCTGAGTTGCAAAATCTGACATCATTTGTATTTGATAAGGGCTTAGTGTCGTTGTGTTAGCCCAGCCTGGAGCTGCATTTGCTGTCTTGCCAAACTCTGTGAAGATATTGTCTGTTGTTGATTCTGCAAATACACCTGGATTAGTAAACTGTGATAGTCCTGGCTTATCGCCTGCCGGACTCGGGCTTGCTATTGCTGCAGCTTTACCTGAGACAGACTTAATTGCCTTGCTAGTAGCTCCACCTGATATTGGAGCGCTTGCTTTGCCTAATGTTTCGCTCATGAGTTTATGCCTCGTTACAATTGATACACATAGAGGTTAAGTTTGGGTTAAGAGCGTATTCTACTTATGATTGACTGTGTTGAGTAAACCAATAAAGTCTTGTGAATTCTTGCAAAGTCTTTGAGCCATTCGGATTGAGGTTGCCTATTAGTTTTTGCTAAGCAAAAACAACAAAAACCCCTTCTTAGCTATGGTCCGAGGGCACAAAGAGCTTTGTCAAGAATGAATAAGATTTATTTGTTTACTCTATACACGAGTTTGAGCTAAACAATTTCTCAAAAAAGGTTTTGTAGTAAAGTAAGTATAGTAAACCAATAAAGTCTTGTGAATTCTTGCAAAGTCTTTGAGCCATTCGGATTGAGGTTGCCTATTAGTTTTTGCTAAGCAAAAACAACAAAAACCCCTTCTTAGCCACGGTCCGAGGGCGAAAAGAGCTTTGTCAAGAATGAAGAAGACTTTATTGGCTTACTATATAATGCAGCTTCGCAGAAGCTTCCTACTTTGCGAAGATTGCTTTTTTGAAAATTCGTTTAGTCAAGCTTCGATGATAAATCAACATACCCGTCTTCACTAGGTTTCGACGCGGCGATGGCTAAAGCCCTTGTCTTAACATCGCATCTGCAATACCAAAGTTGTTAGTTGAGTGTGAGATTTCTTTGGCTATGGCTTCGTCCATAAATTGATAAAAAACATCTTGGGCGAGTCCGTCGTTAAACAAACCACCTTCCATTTTGGGACGCATCTCTTTAAGTGAGAGCTGTACAAACATAGCTTCAAAATCTTCTGCCGTTTCTTTGGCTTTAGTTCTTTGCTGTTCTGGACTTAATAGCGAGTTGTTGTCAAAGTTTGTTTGAATTCCTTGAGGCTTGGCATCTAGAGCCGCTGTTTGACCACCATTCAATAAGGCTTGAGAGAGCATCGCTGGATTAATTTCCATGACTATTTAATTTCCTTTCTAAAGTATTCTTGTTTGCCGAAGCTATCAGTTAGTACTAACCAGTACTTAGCGTTTGGTGTAGTGGGGTTAAATTCAAATTCATAGCTAGTGCTTGTGCCAGCCGGAATAGACTTCTCGTCGTGGTAACCATATGACAGGTTGGGTTGTACTGTGTAACCTAGTCCATCAACTATTTTGAGATTACCCAAAGGAATTGAATGCTTCATTTTGTTTTCAATTTCAACGGCAATTTTATTGTTGCGATAATTTGTAATATTGCCATTGACCATATATGTATGCTCTACGCTAAGTTGTTGTTCTTTGTATTCTTGCTCTTGCATGGCTATGAGATTGAGTGTCATCGGTAAACCAGGGTTGATTTTAACTTCCTTGCCTCTTCTGCCAATGAATGAAATGAGAGATAGACCTGCCCCGGTAACTGCACCAACTGCGACATTAGTGGCAGAACTACCACTGGTACCAAGTACCCCACCAAATTTATAACCGACTGCCGCGCCCATTATCGCTCCGCCAGCTGTTTTGCCAGCAGCGTTGCCGATTATTTGTAAGTTGCTACGTTTGTGTTTTACCATCATGCCGTCTGCACTGATATTGATATTGTGTACATTGTCTGGAAATATAATTTTTTGAAATTGGATATCGACTTTGCCGTCTCTATTAAATAGTTTGGCATTATCTACTCTGACTACCGTTCCAATTACTCTACTGTTTTTAGGTATGAGGATTTCGTTACCGTTACCCATGACGTTTTCTGTTATTCTGGCTGAAAAATGTTCACCAACTTGAGTCTCATCATTGATAGGCCATTCAGCAACTATCGGTATTGGGGTACTTTCAAGTACACCGGTCTTGTAGACTTCTGCATTTACAGGCAAACTGAATAATGTGGTGATTAATGCTATTGCTACTAGACATCCTGCAAAACGAAGTTTTGCTAGTGATGTCGATATAAAAGAAATCGGAATCATGCAAAGCATGTGTTCCGTTGAGGAAGTTAATTGATGCTTTTGTAGCAAATTTATTATTGTTGATTTTGTGTTCATCATATCTCCCTATATGATTTCAAGCTCCGCTTGCAGAGCGCCAGAAGCTTTGAGTGCTTGCATTATTGAAATTAAATCCCTTGATGTAATTCCTATCTTATTAAGCTCGTTAATTAAATCAGCAAGACTTGTTGCTTCTGCCATTTCTACGTATCTTGTATCGGTTTCTGTTAAATTGATTTCTGAGTTGCTATAGTTTTGAGTTTTGATACCAGCTGAGGAGTTAGTATCTCCTGATCCAGCATTCGCCAGGTCTGTATCAACGTCATTATCACTACCTGAGTTGTTTACACTTGATAAGTTAGCTAGAGTTGCTACATTGGGTTGCGAGACTTGATTGTCTGTTTTGATAGTGATTGAAATATTGCCATGAGCCAGCGCAACGGACGAGAGTTTAACGTCTTGCCCAACTACAATGGTACCGGTTCTTTCCATTATTACTACTTTTGCTTCATTATCAGCATCTACCTTGATCTCACCAATCTCAGCAAGTGCCGATACTGGGTTATCTTCTGGTCCATTGAGTTTGATCCTCACTGTTCTACCATCAATAATTGTTGCTTCTCTATTGATAGCTGAAAAGTTAATTGCTTGAGCTATTTTCTTTGTAGTACTAAAATCTATTTTGTCAGTTGTAAGGGTAATTCCCTCAGCGGTATTTAAAACTGTTGGTAATGGATATTCTATGATTCCGCCTTTCGGGATTCTTCCAGAGTTTGGAGAGCCTTCTCTAACTAAAGAACCATTGGATTCTACTTCATAACCTGAACTGATTACTGGTCCTTGAGCACCTGCATATACCTTACCGTCTGCACCTTTGAGTAGTGTTTGCAAAAGTATGCCGCCACTTAAATTACGTGAAGTACCAAATGAAGAAATATCTACATCAAAATGATCGCCTTCTTTTGAGTATGGTCCAATCTTGGCTGTGATCATTACTGCTGCAATGTTGCCTACCGAACCGCCATTGAGTTGTTTGAGTGCTGCTAGGATTCGTTGCCCCGGATTATTGGCATCTATATTGTTTACATTGACTTGGTTATTAATCAAGAATTCTTTGACGTTAACACCAAAGTTTTTGAGCATATTTATTTGAGCTAAATTTGTCGCCAGTGAATTTTTGTCACCACTATTACTTGGAAGACCAGAAACCAAACCGTAACCTACCAGGTAATGATCTCTAAGACCCTGTACCTTAGTTATGTCTTTAATGCGAACCACAATTGCATTAGCGTCTAAAGCAATAGAGAAAAGCAAGATTAGTGCCAATGTCAAAGACTTAAGGCCAGAAAAATTATTCTGAATATTTTTTTCACTAATCATAGAAAGACTCTAGGAGTCTATATGTTTTATAGGTAATTTACGTTATATTATGTATCGTCTTTTTTGCTTAGCTTTGCAAAACACAATAGACTCTATAGTTGATTTGGGTTCTTGAATTTATTGGCTGCATCTTGCTCACCAATAGTCAAAAAGAACTGATAAGCCTTATTGAATGCATCTTTAGTGGTGACTCCAACTAGTCCTTCTTGACTAGATATTAGTAGATTTGGTACATCTTCTTGGTAGTCCTGCACTGCCACAAGCATTTCTAGGTAATAGGTTTTGGCTCTATTTTTGAGTACCTCTTCGTTCTCTTGTCCTTGCCTTTCTATGTAGTATCTATGATTCAAATCAGCTAAGTAAAACAAAGCCTTCCATAATAGATCGAGTAAATTCTCACTACTGAAATATAATAGAGCTTGTTCTAAGTGTCTAGTTGCAATTGGATATGTTTGTTCATTGAGAACGACATAGTTGAGCATTAGTATTCCAACTAAGGTATCTGTTACTGCTGATTGCAATAATGCTTTTTCTTGTTGATAGAGTTGTTTAGCTTTGAGGAAGGCATTAAGCGCTTCTTCAAGTTTGCCTATTCCGGTAAACATGTTGCCCATGGCTTGATAGGTATCAGCTTCACCGGTTGGGTTATCGAGATCTTGATAGAGCTGTATCGCTTTATTGAAGTAGTCTGTAGCATTGGCTATCTTTTCATCATTTAGACTTGAGTCTTCCAGGCTCAGGCGGATAGTTATAAATGCAAGGTCTAGGTATTTTGTAGCTTTGATTTCTTCATTACCCAACCTTGTGGCTAGTTGAATTATTTCTTTGCCGATTTTTTCGATTTTGACTAAATTATCCTCTAATAGCAGGATTTGAAAATAAACATTGAGTGTGTACATTAACTGGCTATAGCGATTGAGTTGTTTAAATATTTCACATGCTGTTTCTATATATGCTTTGGCAGTGTCAGAGTCTTCCCCGAGTTGTATTAGAGTATTTGCAAGGATCTGATAGGCTTGTGCCTCAAAGAAACTTGGTACAGTCGGTTTGATTAGTGCGTGCACATGTTCTTTGACTGTTTGATATTTACCTTTGATTGCATAAAGTGAGATGCGTTGAACTGCAAGTCCATAATGCTCAAAAATGCCTCCGTTATTTAGCTTCTCTTCAGCTTTATCAAAGAATTGACTTGCTTGTTTTACTTCACCGTTTACCAGTGATGTAGATGCCATAGATTCATAGATAAATCCTTGGGCAATTAAATTATCTGTTTGATCAAAATTGATTAATGCTTTTTTGTAATACTCAAGTTCATTTAGCTCTTTGGCATAATACATATAAGTCTCGCCAAGTCCATTTTTGTTTTGATCTTGCCCAAATAGAATCTCCGCATCTTCAGCTGCTTCTCTATCTTTGAATATTCTTGACTTGAGTAAGTAAAGCTTGGCTTTGGTGGATTGGTATTTAGCTTTAGTTGAAAGTTCAATTAGGTTATTTAATTGCTCGTGAATTATTGGTAAGTGAATGTCGTGACTGAGAACTTGATCCTCTAAGCCAAGCTCTATGCTTTGTACAGAGGCTAAGATAGCTTTGTCGTATTGTTTATTTGCAAGCAACCTACTGAAGACATTTTCTAATATTTCTTCTGGGTCTGCTAAATTTTTAAATCTCGCTAAGTAATTTTCGCCCCAATAAATTTTGGAGATCAAGATACTTTGTGCTTTGTAAATTAAGCTATCAATGTCGTCAGTCTCAAACTCGATCAGTCCTTTAGGATCTGCATCTGTTAAAAATTTAATAAATAACTTGAGTCCCTGATTAGTTACGCTTGCTTGAATAGTTTCTTGAGCTTGGTTGATTTTGCCTTGTCGTAACAGTAGCTTTGTTGCTAAGTTGATTGCTAAATCCAACTCATCTTGAGTAGTCGCTTGGGTCTTTAATTTGCTTGCGTAACTAGAAGCTAATATAAAGTCGTCTTTGAAAAAAGCGTCCCAATAACTCTGTAAATCTGGATTGTTTGGATATAATTCGGTATTTGGCTTACTGAGCAAGTCCACTTTCTCTTTACTTGCGGAACTAGTGCTCTGCACCGTTCCGATCTTTTGTTTGTCGACATCACTAGCAAAACTTAGTTTTGCAGGATGTCTAGGCCCTAGGCTGCACTGATCTTGCTCTTCTTGGTCGTTGTTTTTAGGCATTTGAGTGCTTCTTCTTTAAATCTAAGTCTTTTAGCTTCTAGATTCAATATCCCCGTAAAGAAGCTAATTGATGCTTCTGTTTCTAGTGATAGGTTTAGGATATCATCATCTATTTTGGCAAAGCTCTTTGCCAGTTTGAGTTTTTTGAACCCTTGCTTACATAGATCTTCGATATTGGTATTATTCTTTTCAAGTCCAGCCTGAGCTACAAAATCTTGGTAAATCTCTTCATATATAGCTGTTTTCGGTTCTGCTGTTTGTTTCATGTGAATTCCTTTCATTAGGCGAATAACCTGTATGGCTATATATGATAGCACATCTTAACCGGCTCTTAATGACAGTTTCCTTAGATTTTATTAATATTTGTATTGGGACTCAATTGAGCTCAAGTTTAGCTTCAGTACTGCCGATAAGTCTAACTGGAGTACTTTATTGTCCTCGAAATAGCAACACACAAGCAAGCAAATGATAGATATATATACAAGGGCAGATATGGATCATATCTGGGATGAAACTAACGGCTACCAGAGATGGTTAGATGTTGAATTAGCTGTTTGCCATGCTTATAGACAAATTGGACGAATACCACGTTCCACTTACCTTGCTATCAAGGAAAAGGCAAGTTTTGATCTTGCCAAAATTAAAAAATTACAATCGCGCGGTCAACAAGATATTACGGCTTTTCTTAATTCAGTTTCTGATTCACTGTCAGCAGAAGAAATAGCTTACATTCATATTGGACTGTCTACTTCAGATTTGAAAGATACTGCTTTGAGTTTAACAATAAAAGAATCAGCAGTCCTTTTGGATAAAGGTATGGATGAGTTTATGGAGGTTCTCAAAGAATTAGCCATTAATTACAAAGAGACTGTTTGTATTGGTAGAGTAAATGGTAGTCATTCTGAACCTATTAGTTTTGGATTGAAGATACTTGGCTACTATGATGATATCAGACGTGCACGTCAATATCTTAAAACTTTGGTTGATGAAGTTTGTGTCGCCATGTTCTCTGGTTCTACAGGAACTTTTGTTAACTTAGATCTTGAAATTGAAACTCTTGCTGCTGAGAATTTGGGTTTGAAACCTGCTCTTGTCAGCACGCAAGTGATAGGACGCGATCGGCTTGCAATGTTTATAAATCAACTTGCTGTAATTGCTTCTATTGTTGAAAGACTTGCAATTGAAATTCGTAATTTGCAAAGACCAGAAATTAGAGAGCTTGAAGAACCCTTCCTTCTTAAAATGGGTTCTAATAATGTTTTGCCGCATCAACGCAGTCCTTGGCGCTCTGAGAATGTTTGTGGTTTAGCTCGTATGCTGCGTTCTTATACTACTGTGGGCTTGGAAAATATTGCTCTTTGGCATGAACGTGATTCAACACATAACGCTTCAGAAAGAATAATTTTACCTGATGCATGCAAACTGCTTGATTTTATTTTTTATAGAATGACTCAAACAATGAAGGGTTTAGTTGTAGATCCCAAACGTATGTATCAAAATCTAAATATGAACGGTGGAATTGTTTTTGCTAATCAAATTATTCTCAGGCTTATTGATAAAGGAATGGACAGACAAATGGCTTGCGAAATTATTGAAGGTTATGCCCAAGAGGCTTGGGCTAATCATGATGGAGATTTCAAAAAACTAGTAATGAATTGTGATCATGTTAAAAAATTATTTGATGAAGATGAACTTGAGACTTGTTTTAAAGCTGACTACTATTTGCAAAACATTGATAAGATTTATGCAAAAATCTTTGGTGATAATGAACAGCAGAAGAACCTAGAAGTTCCGAGTTTTGCTTAAACTAGGGCTGGGGTCTTAGCTAACTGTCCACGTAGTGCCCAGGCATTAGCTTTGGTGATTTCGACTTTGCAAATCTTGCCAATGTATTGATCATGCTCTTCTGGATCACAATCGATATTTACTGTTTTGTTAGTAAATATTCTGCCCATTAATCTAGCTGGATTACGAGCGGATGGACCTTCTATTAGCACATCTTGAACAGTGCCAAGAAATCTTTGAGCTTGTTTTTCAGCAGTTTCAGTAATCACTGAATTAATAAATCTAATTCTCTCATTTTTTTCTTCCGCTGAGATTGGGTCTTCCCAAGTTGCTGCTGGAGTAAAAGGTCTTGGTGAATAGACAGCTGTATTGCAAGCATCATAACCAATTGTTTCGACTGCTTTAACTGAGTCCATAAACTGTTTGTGAGTTTCACCAGGGAAGCCAACGATGATATCCCCAGTGATAGAAGCGTCAGGCATTAATTTGCGAATGTAATTAATTAGCTCCATGTATCTTTTAAATGTGTAACGGCGTGCCATACGTTTGAGCACTTCATCGTTACCTGCTTGAATTGGTATATGAAAATATTTTGCAAGCTTGGGCAATTCTGCAACTGTTTCTATCAATTCATAAGTCATGTCACAAGGATGAGAGGTCAAGAATTTAATTCTTTCTATTCCTGCTACTTCATGCACTTCTCTTAATAGAGTCGCAAAGTTGGTTCCAATGTCCATGCCGTAACCGTCTACATTCTGCCCAAGTAGCACGATTTCCTTGTAGCCTTCTGCTGCAAGTCCCTTTATTTCTTGTTTGACTTCGGCTATTGATCTTGATCTTTGATCTCCTCTGGTTTTAGGAACGATACAGTAAGTGCATTTATAATTGCAACCATAGATGATATTGACCCAAGCAAAATGTTTGGTTTTTCTCGATACCGGTGTCTCTGGAATTAGTTCTGGTAGCTCTTCCCAAATCTCCGCAACTTGTGGTCTTTTATATATTCCTTTATTGAGCTTTGCTTCTTTGCTACCGTTGGCAATCGCTTCTTCATGTAAATTCTCTGCTTCAATTACTAAATCTGGCAATCGATGTAAGTTATGAGTACCTATAAGTAGGTCTACTGTTCTTATGTCCTTGACAAGCTTTTCACCTTCTTGTTGGGCGACGCAACCAGTTACCGCTATCAAGCTTCCTGGTTTTCTTTGTTTATCCCATTTGCCAACGTAGCTACCTGTTTTGGCTGCGGCATGTTCTCGTATGCTACATGTATTCAAAATCGACAGATCTGCATCCAGCATCGATTCCGTTGGGTAATACTCAATTTCTTCGAGCATACCGAACATTCTTTCTGAGTCTGCCATATTCATTTGACAGCCCAATGTTTCGATATATACTTTCTTTTTTGTTCTTTGTTTCATTTGCGTATACAATTATAGCCACCCACGTCTCAACCTTGACCAGCTCCCCAGATAAGATCCCACCCGCTGCGTGACATGCGCCACCTTTCAGATAAG
>JABHOV010000117.1 GCA_018695135.1 Candidatus Melainabacteria bacterium
AGCCGACTGGCAAATCACTCAGATCAACCATCACCGGAAAATTAGTTTGATCGGCTGTTACTTTAGCGCTGTCAACTGTAACTTTGATTCTTGAAGACCAGGCATTGTCATACCAAGCTTGAACTATATTTGCAGAAAATAAATTGATTGCTAATGCAAGAATCAATAAGGACTTGAAATTATTTGGTTTTGATTTTTTCTTGACCATTAAATATATTACAGTAAGTCAACTAAACTACTACTTACATTATGAGCATAAATCATTATATTTGACTAGTCCAGATGACCTAAATCTAATTATCATAATAGTTCGTATTATTAGACCTGTATCTTCGAAACAACGTTTCGAAGTTACAGGTCGCTTAAACAACGTAGCAACCATGCGGAACGCATGTGTTGCCCCGCTAGGAGGCTGTCGGAATAATCCAATAACCGTGTTACTCGTTTCGGGGATTCAGTTGCTTTACCTTCGATACAAGTCATCCATCTTCCCTGAATAATTATTAGAATAAACTTCGGGTAAACACCAAAAGCTCTGTTTTTAAAATGGCTTTTGGTGCTCACATGCCTTGTTCTTGAATTCTCCGACAGCCTCCTAGGGAATTCCGACTTTCAGAACAAGTCTATCAAATTGAGGATTCTTGGATTAATCCTAATTTAGCAGATGAAATCGTAGTTGAACCAATAGCTAATGACTAAGTTCAAGGTATATAAACTTAGCTAAAAAAATTTGATCATTGCAGCCAAAACAGTAACCCCGATCACCATCATGCCGCCAAGTTTGATAATAATTTCTTTTTCCAAGAGTTTTATCTGAGAACCGAGATTAGTCTCGAGCTCTTTAATTCTAGTCTCAAGCTTAGCATCGAGCTCTTTAATTCTAGTCTCAAGCTTGACATCAAGCTCCTTGATATCTCTTTTCAATAATAATTCTGTTTCTTTAAGAGCTTGTTTTGTTACTAATTTATCACTAATAAAATGGATGAAAATCTCAATTTGAGCCTCAGCCTGAGCTTCAGTCATACCAACAGCCATTAATTGTTTGACATATCTATGAGTATTCAATACTAAGGATGGCTCGTCTTCCATAAAACCAATAATACAATACCTTTGTAAGGGTGTCAATAGATAATGATTAAATTTATTTAAGCACCAAACATAAGTATAATAGACATCTTGCACAAACTCGTTTTGCTAGCGATGTCGACACAAAAAAGGTCGGGAATGGTGCTTAACATGGTTGTGAAAAAAGCAGAGATGATAACGAAGAAAGTATGACCCATATTGGGTCTGTAAAGACCCCCACGTGACAGATAAGGGTTGAGACTTTGCATTTTTTAGTACAATCCTTAAGAACAACCTGGCGAGCCCAGATTTATCTCCATTGGACTAGCCGATAAAGACGCAACTGTAATATTCGGGCATGATATAGACTGAGGAAACTAACTAATGAACAAATTACTAGAAAAAATAGATTTCAAATCAAGAAAGACAAGGATAATTGCAATTATGATTATTGTTGGCCTAGCTTGGTCAAGCAGTATAACTAATGAATTCACTGGTTATGATGATATTAAGCTCATCGTAAACAATGACAAAGTTCACAATGATCTATTCTATACACTCAAGTTTTACTGGAATATAGTTTCTGATAGTCACAATGTTTGTTGGACGAATTTTCCAACAGTAATTTATAGACCACTTGAATGGTTCGGTTCTGCAGTGGGGTATCATATCTGGGGTCCACAAGCATGGGCTTACCACTTCTTTGTTAACTTCAATTTTCATATCCTGAATACAATAATTCTGTTCTTTATACTTAGTAAAATATTCGGAACAGCAACTAATGGAACAGAGGCAGTCCCAGCAGAAACACCGGTTGAATCAAAACTCAAAAGCAAATCAAAAAAACATAGTAAATCAAAAGCAATAGTTATGGAGTCAGCAAGAATTTCTTGGTGGGTTCCACTGGTTATCACCATAATTTGGGCTATACATCCTTTACACAATGAGGCCGTTAACATGCTCACCTCTGGCGTAGGTTTTCTTTGGTCAACCCTTCTCTGTTTGACTTGTATTTTAATTAACCTCTACGTAAAAGACCTAAGAAGCCCACTAGGACTATTCTTGATCGTAATTGCATGGGCATGTCAGTATATTTCTTATCACGGTTCTGAGATGATGGTAATTGCAACACCAGTGTTAATATTCATCTTCTTCAATAGTATTGTCAAACGTGATTACAAATCCTACGGTTATGAAATTGCCAAAATCTTTTTCATGATCACATCATTTCTAACTTACTATGCACATAGATCAAATATCGTATCAGAACAAGGCGAATGGGCAGCCAAAAGTCTTGCTGATTTTATAGAAAGAGTAACAGTAGTTGCACCACAAATTTTCTTTCATCATATTCGATTATTTTTCTTCCCAAACAAATTGAGTATGGATGAACATCACAATGTTTGGTTAGATAATCCATATAGTCTGTTCCATATCATGTGCTTTATAATTGCAGCCGCGTTTTGTTTTGGTATTTTTCATTACTTAACAGCCAAAGATCCTAAGTACCAAATTCATGACAGAATCCTTGGTGGTGCATTATTCTTTGCAGGCTTTAGTATTTCTATTTCAATCAACATCATCCCTCTCTATTGCCTAGCTAGAGATAGATACACATATTTCTTTGTCATGGGTATGGTTATTGCGATTATTGTTGCACTTGATAAATATATCTTTAGTCGGGGAAATTACAATACTACTAAATGGCTTGCAATTTTAGCTATCGTCATCTGTGCCCTTGGAGCAAGATCATGGGTTAAGAGTTGGGACTGGCATGATGGTGAAAGATTCTGGTCACACGCCATGAACTCAGTTGATGACATTGGTGCCAAACAAAACTGGCGTTATCGTCTAATTCAATACTATCAAGATCAAGGGACTAAGACCTTTAAGCCAAATGAAGAGCTCAAAGCTCAAGCCCAGAAGGACTTCAATGAGTTTGGAATTGTAAATAAATTAAATGACAAAGAGGTCATCAAGTCATACCTCGATGCTGCTAAAGATCCCAAAAACTATCTTAAAAATAAATATGGTTATATCGGCAATAAAACACTTGCATCGGCTCTCTTCTTCAATGCTACAACAGCTATTGAAAAGAGAGACGGGGTGAATGCATTGAATTATTTTAAACTAGCACATCTCTATTACCCAGAACATTTCCAAACAAATTTACAAATGTTTATTCATACCTTTGGTAAAGATGATAAATTTACCAACTACTTATTAGCGAAGATGGAAAAAGACGCAAGTAATAATTCCTTCTTAGCTAAAGGACTCATGGATGGGATGTTCTTCATTAAACATCCAAGAGTCTATGAATATGCTTCAATGTACAAAGACAAATTCCCAAACACTCAGGTTTTTCATGTCTATGCCTTCCATGGTGCACTCTTTAAACAAAAGTATGACGACGCCTACCATTTAGCAAAAAAAATAGTCAAGAAATATCACGAGAATCCAATCTTTGATAAATACATCAAGAAATATGAACATGGAGACTACAACAGCATAATACAAAAGCTCAGTGAAAATAAATAAGCTATTCATTATACTTTGTCTAATGCTAAGCACTACACAGACCTGCTTGGCTGAAGCTCCGCTCGTTTCTCATACTAATCAAGAGCATTACACCATACAACTTGATAATGAACTAACTGTCATATACAAAAATGAATCAGGTAGGGAGATCTACAACAAAATCCCAGTACTGCCCAATGGCAAAGCGACCATCCCCGGGGTCGGCGAGATACAAGTAGAAGGACTCACTCAAGAGCAATTGATTAGCACAATGGAAAGCAAGCTTGAATCAGAGACCAAGGTTGATATCATTATTTATCGTATATCAAACAATGTAACTGTAGTAGGTGCAGTAAACAACCCTGGCAGTTATCCAATCAGAGATATCAAAACAATCTACGACGCCATCGGCAAAGCTGGTGGCTTTGGATCAACTTCTAATAAAAAGAAGGTCAAACTCATTAGACAAAGAACTGATGGTAGTCGCGATGAACAAATCATTAATTTCCCAAAGCAAGTATTCAATGCCTATGACAAAGGAATCGGTGAAGAAAAATACATACTTAAAGAAGGTGATTTAATCTGGGTGCCTCACAGCAAACTCAAACAAAGTGGTGTCTTCATGCTCAAACTCATGCAAGTTGCAACAATTGGTGTTATCTCTGGAGTCGTTAGTATAATCATTCGATAAAGCAGATGACGGATAAATTCAAATCAGTATCAATCATCTTTCTCGTCTCTGCTTTAGTATGGTCATCAAGCTTAACTAATGAATTTACTGGCTATGATGACCTTAGACTTATTGTAGAAAACAAACATGTTGAACAGGGTGTTTTGCATTGTCTTAGTTTCTTTTGGAATACATTCTCTGGTAGCTTCAATACCGCTTGGGCGGATTTCCCCACAGTCATCTATAGACCACTAGAGCAGTACATGATCGCCATTGGCTATAAGCTATGGGGCACAAGTGCTTGGCATTACCATTTTTTCTTTAATTACTTAGTTCATATCATTAATTCAGTCTTGGTATTTTTTATAATCCATAAATTCGTGCCCAAACAAAGACTTGCACTCATCATTACTTGTCTCTGGACCGTTCATCCACTAGCCCACGAAGCTCTCAACATGCTCACTTCAGGTGCGGGTTTCCTTGTGGCACATTGTTTCTTTTTTGTTGCGATACTCATTATGCTTTATTCAAGCAATTGGTTTGCAATTCTCATCAGTGCTGGGTTATTCTTCATCAGCTACCTCGGCTCAGAGATGGCAATACTGGCGGCTCCAATACTGGCAATATTACTCAAGGGTGATAAGCAATACTGGAGCAAACTATCATTAGTCTCAGCGAGTTTAGTAGCCTATCTAATTCAGCGCTCTAGCATCATTCCAAACAATATTGAATTCACAGATTTGGCAGAAAGAATACTCGTGCTTGCACCGCAGACATTTGCCCACCAGCTCAAGCAAGTATTCTATCCAAACAACTTAAGTATTGATCAACAGCACATGATGATGCTTGGTAATGCTTTTTCACCAATTCATCTAGTATCGATAATAATTTCACTAACAATCATTGTCTCCATAATTTATTTTTATAAAAGAGACAAACAAATATCAGCCACTATTGCAGTTGCTTGCATTTCTATCTCTCTAGCCTTAAACATAGTCCCTATCTACACTCTAGCTAGAGATCGTTATACTTATATTTTCTCACTCTGTATTATAACTGCAGTGATTTTAGTCATAGAGAAATATCTTCAAACAAAATACAAATACCTCCTAGCAATCCCAATAATCATCTTAATGGGCAACAAATCATGGCAACAAAACTCAAATTGGAGCAACGGTGAAAAGCTTTGGACTCATACAATTGCTAATACTAAAGATCTTGGAGCCAAGCAAGTATGGAGATACCGACTCTTGCAGTACTATAACAATCCAGGAACTCAAAGCTTCAAAGCAGATCCAATAATCCAAAAACAAATAAATCAAGACTTTAACAACTTCATTATAAACAATAACTTACACAAAAAAGAAACCCTCAAAGCATTAGATGCACAAAGAAACAGTGTCAAGAACAAATATAGCTATGACGGCAATAAATCAATAGCTTCTGGGATTTTTTCTCAGGCTATGTTACTTAAAAAACAAAAAGAATTTGACAGAATGATCGCTCTACTGAATCTAGCTTATTACTATCATCCAAATCATTACCAAAACAACATGCAGCTCTATGTATGGGACAAAAGCCGTTCAGAGCAAGTATTCCCCCAGATATTAAGTGCTACCAAGAAACATCCCATCCTGGCGAAGTCACTGTTGGATTCTTTGCTGATATTAAAAGACCCTAGATATCCAGAATTAGTGCATGAATTAACCAGTAATTTCAAAAATAGTCATATGTTCAAGGAGCACCTAGAACATGCTCAATAAACTCAGATCAATTAGAATACAAATACTCATATTGATTGCAATTTCTGCGATCACCTGGTCTACTAGTCTCAATTCTCAATTTTCTGGCTACGATGATGTCAGATTAATACTTGAAAATAAAGCTCTCGAGAATAGCCTATTAAGTTCACTTGATAATTTCTGGAACAACTATGCTTTTAGCTACAACAGTAACTGGAGTAATCAACTAACTGTAATTTTTAGACCATTAGAACAATATACTGCTGTCTTCGGTTTCAAAATTTGGGGAGCGAGTCCTTGGCATTATCACTTCTTCTTTAATTTCTTAGTTCATATATCCAATAGTGTTTTATTACTGTTAATTTGCCGCAACTTAATCAAATATCAACTTACTGTATTTGCAGCAATCCTCATCTGGGCAGTACATCCACTACACAGTGAAGCAATCAACATGATCAGCTCAGGCACTGGTTTTTTGCTTGCCCACTTTTTTTGCTTCTTAGCTTTCTGTATGATTTTAACTAGCAATAAAACAGAAAGTACAGCACAAAATCTCAAGTTATTACTAGCTAGTATCTTTTTATTTATGTCATATCTTGGCTCAGAGATGACACTAATTGCACCCTTAGTGTTAATTACAATAATTTACGGCTCGAAACAAAAGCTCCAACTAAGGAAATCAATACTTACTATCAGTAGTTTATTGATTTACCTATATTTGCGCATGGATATCATGCTTGCTGCCAAACATGGAGCAGCATTAGACTTCTTAGAAAGAATTACCGTTCTTGCTCCACAAATCTTCTTGCACCATCTCAAACTAGTATTTTATCCATCAGTTCTTAGTATCGACGAGCAGCATAGACTAGTATTAGAAAATCCATTAACTGCTTATCATTTAATAAGTCTTTTGGTTGCTGTTAGCTTTATTGGCTCAATAGTATATTTAATAAGCCGCAAACATAAAGCAGCAGCTTACTCACTAATACTCGCCGCAGTTTATATCTCTGTATCACTCAATATCACAGAGATATATTGCCTAGCAAGAGATAGATATAGTTATATCTTCGTTTTGGGCATAGTCCTTGGCACAGCATTAATTCTAAGGCAAGTCAAACCTAGAAAACATCCCAAAACCACTATCATCCTTATTACTTGTTTAATACTAGCTCTATCGACAAGATCTTATATCCGCAATCAAGATTGGAAAAATGGTGAGACACTGTTTCAACAAACAATCAACAGTATCGAAGACCCAGGCGCAAAACAAATCTGGAAATATAAATTACTCAAATATCAAAGATATCTCAACAAGCTAAGCCCAGAGAGCTTAAAGGACTTCAATAAATTCATCAATGACCCAAAGCTTAGTGAAAGCGAAACCATCAAAGAAGCACAAACTCCTGATCCTCGAAAAAGAATACTCGAAAAATATTCGTATATCAAAGCTAAATCTATAGCTTCAGCCATACACTACACGGCAAACTTCAACAAAAAAACATTGGGACTTCAAGGCTATACTCAAGAGCTTGAGCTAGCAAGACGCTATGATGAAAATCACTTCTTTAATAATCTGGAATTATTGGTTTTATCCAATGACCCTGTCTTAATCAATGAATTAATCACAAACCTCGACCAACAAGCCAGAGACAATTTTGTTAAAGCAAACAAATTCATGCAAGCACTCAAACAAAGGCAGGCTTGGGATTTATTATTCAAGTTGTCAAAAGAGTATTCTAAGATCTACCCAACAATAAGCTATATACCTGAATATGCTTATCTAGCAGCTATCAAACAAGGCAAATACCAATTAGCATACAAAGAAGCTAAGATTATCAACAGCAGTCACCATATCAAAAAACCAATAAAGGAATTCCTTCAATCGTATGAATCTGGAAAATATCAAAACTAAATTAAGCTCCACCAAAATACAATTATTTTTGATTGTGATAGTTGCAGCAATTACTTGGTCAACCAGCCTGACGACAGAATTTACTGGCTACGATGACATTAAACTAATAGTAGACAATGAAGTCATAGCTAGTGACTTCAGTAGGATTCTTCAATTCTTTTGGAATAGCTTTTCTAGTAGCTTCAACACTGCCTGGACCAATCAACAAACCATTATCCATAGACCACTTGAGCAATACGGTTCAGCCATTGGCTATAAGCTCTGGGGAGCGAGTGCTTGGCATTTCCATTTCTTCTTTAATTATTTACTACACATCATTAATTCTATTCTTTTATTTTTCATCATCAAAAAGCTGAGCAATAATCAAATGCTCAGCTTTGTTAGCGTTTTGATTTGGACAGTGCACCCACTACATAATGAAGCGATTAACATGCTCACCTCAGGCGTTGGTTTTCTTTTTGCCCATTTCTTTAGTTTCATTGCAATATATCTCAACCTGCTAAAAACCGAGGGTAAATTATTAATACTCTGTCTTCTTGGTTCATTTATCTGTCTATTCCTTGGCTATATGGGCTCAGAGATGACAGTCATTGCTCCTCTGGTACTTATACTAATTCTATTTAGTTCAGAGCACAAACACCGACTAGTCAAGGTCATTACTGCCTTAGTTTCTCTCCTTCTGTATTTTTGGCACAGATCAAGCATAGGTTGCTCGCAAGGAGATCTCTTCGATAATGATTTTCTTGAAAGAACCTTTGTTTTAGCCCCGCAAATTCTCTTTCACCACATCAAGCTATTCTTTTTCCCTATCAAACTCAGTATCGATGAGCAACATCGCATGATACTAGAGAATGCTTTTAGCCCTTTTCATCTGGCTTGTCTCGCTCTCTCATTTGCGTTAATCTATGCATTATTTCACTTTCACCAAGAGAAAATGATTTCTGGAGCTTTATTTATCGCCGGTCTCAGTATCTCACTTAGTCTCAACGTAATCCCTGTCTATTGCCTTGCACGCAATCGTTATACCTATATTTTCAGTTTAGCTTTAATCATAGCCCTAGTATTTTATCTCTCAAGGCATCTCAAAAAAAATCAAATTGTTCTAGTCAGCATTTTAGTACTAATACTCGGCACCAGATCTTGGGTCAAAAGTCTTGACTGGGCAAACGGGGAGAAACTCTGGACTCATACTATAGACTCAATTGATGATATTGGAGCCAAACAAGTTTGGCGTTATCAATTATTACAGTACTATCTAAATCCAACTAACAAAAGCTTTAAAGCCAATAAAGCAATCCAAGACAAAATATTTGAAGACTTTAATAATTTCATACATGCTAACAAACTAGAGCAAAAAGAAACCATCAATAATTACCGCAAAGCTAATCCCTCAAGCTATCTCAAAGACAAGTATTCATACAATAGCCGCAAATCCATTGCTTCAGGTATTTTATCCAAGGCAATGTATCTCAAACAATATGGACCAAAAGAGAACTTGCTAGATCATCTCAATCTGGCCTATGTTTATGATCCGCACAACATACAAACAGAATTGCAACTCTACATTCACGTCAAAGAAGAAGAATACAAACAAGGCTTCCTGCAAGAACTAAGCGTCGAAGCCTCCCAAAACCCCTATAGCGCCAAGCTCTTACTTAGCTTGCTTCATAATCAAAACAGTCCGGTCTTTTACCAGCTCTCCCAAAAATACGCTGAGCTTTATCCTCGAGTACAAATAATTCAGGCTTACTACTTTGACGCTGCACTTAAAACCCAAAAATATGAGGAAGCATACAAGGTCGCTACCTGTCTGAGCAAGAAATATCACGAAGATCCTCGCTATGATGAGTTTATTGGGAACTATGAATCTCTATTGTTATCACAATAGAGATTGCTTACGGAACCTTCGGCTCCTGCATACGGCACTTTGTGCCTGCATAGGCGCTTCGCGCTGTGTCTCTTGTCAAAAAGGCAGGACGAAGTCCCTCAGCAGG
>JABHOV010000054.1 GCA_018695135.1 Candidatus Melainabacteria bacterium
AATTGATTTAAAAGACTTTCAGCAAAAGTATAGTATTTGTAGTAAGTACTGCCATAAAAAGTTGCGTGAAAACACACAATGGGACCAAAAAGATTTTTTAAAGCAAGTCTATTCTGATCTGTCATTTGTCTATAGATATGTTGAAAGAGAAATTGCGGGAAGGATCTCGGTGTCTATAAAACCGGAATGGGACCAAAGAGTACTAGATATTGGTGAGGAATATATTGATGGCAGGTTTGGACTTGGGGGATTGAGGAAAGAAATACTGAAGTTAAAAGAAATAATTGATGATGACAAGTAATGATTTGCTTTATGTCATAGCGTGAGAAACCATTCGCACTCCGCCTCTACCATTTTTAATTAGGGTTTTGTCTTAACCAAAACGCGTGTCTAGCATATGGACTGTACCCCATATGCTAGACACTGTAATTAGTGAAAACAGGTATAGCAAATGTCAAAAATAAGCGATGAAACAGTATTAGAAATTCTTTTAAGGATCAAAAAGGGCGAGTCTTTTTTCTATATGGCTCCCGAGGTAAGATTCGAAAATAATGGAGCCGAAATAATGGTCCCACATCTCCATAGTTCAGCTTTATAAGATATCACTTACAGATGGTTGATCTAAATCAAAGCTATTGATATCGTGGTCTCTTTCAATTTAAATTTTTATAATGGGTGACGCTAATAAAGAAATGAAAGACTTAACGGGAGATTAAGTGTGTGCCAGATGAAAATATCTGAAGAAACTGAACTATGGAGATGCGGCCCCATTATTACAAATGAACCCGACGAACCAAAAGAAAGACTGAGCGCTATATTAAAAGAAAAGATGAAACTAATGACAGCTACAACTTGGACTATAAGTCCCATCAACACACATTATACTATTGCCAACTACATCATAAATCCCTTGATGCCATGAGCAACAACCTCTCAATGATCTTGTACAAGTTTCTAAAGCACGTTTTCGAGTATTAACATCCCTCTGTCCTGAAGCTGAAGAGCCACCACTCCCCCCTTGAGCTGCAGCAACAGCAAGTGCAGCGACCGCCACTGCAGCACCTGCGACAGCAACTCCTTCACCTATTTTCCTAGCAACGGATTTCTCTCCTGCCCTTAATTTTCTTTTACCGTAATCAAATAACTTACTTGACACCATCTCACCATGGAGATTGAACTTCTTCATCAATCCATGACGCTTTCCATCTTTATAAGCAGTTACTATTTTTGGCTTCCCATTTGAGTAGTATTTTGTTTGAAGACCACTTAACTTACCGTAATTGAAATTATATGAAGCAATCTTGGTTCCTCCCTTGTCATACATGAGGTATTGCCCATGCAACATATTCTTATAGAAAGTTGTATCTTCTTTTGCTTGCCCATTCTTATAAAAACAAACAGCGGGTCCATGCAATTGATTACTTTGAATATCAATAGAAGTTTTTAATGTTTTATCTTTGAAATACTCTTCATAATGATCTTGGCTTATTGAGATCGAGAATCGATTACTCTTGTCCTCGTGAATATGATCTTGTTTTATCTTCTCAAAATCATGAAAAGCTTTATAAAAAACTTTCCCCTTTGGGCTTGCACCCAAAATTGGCAAGTGATTATTGAATACTAGGAGAAAGACAACTAAAACATGGACTAGTCTCTTCATGATGTATTTAGTATATAATCATAAATCAAATCTTGCGTTACTAAGGTTGAAACACTTAAATATCCTGATTGATTAAATCCTCAAGATTAAGTACTAACAGATAAACCATCTTTAAAAAACTCCTCCGTCTCTTTATCTGTAAAATACACGTAACACCCCTTCATTCCTCTTGTCATTAGCGTCCGGTAGGTATTTTTTATGATGAGATCTGTCTTCTCAAGAGTTGCATCTGGATTAGTTTTCATTTGAGTTTTGTAGCCTTTGAGAGAGGCATCAGTTTTTGCTCGTTGATATGGATCTGTAACCACGACACCATTTCTAATTACAAAATCATCTCCAACAATCACCCCAATGTAATCTAGTTCAAGCCCTTGGCAGGTATGTATACAACCAACTTCATTGACAGACTCTGGTGCAACAATCCACAAGTTGCCATCCGTAGCTAGATTCCATTTCATGGCAAAATCATGCTTCGGTATAACGATATCCATAGCATCCTTATCTTTTTTACTAACCCAGTTCCAGCAATAGCCTGCGACTATACGAGCTTTATTGTTTGCCTTGTTCTTCTCAAAAATCATGTCTCTTAAAGTACTTGGAGAATCAATGATTTGAAAATCATAGTCAATGTCTTCAAGTGTGACATTCGCTGTCTCTCTAATTTCAAGAACATTATCGAGCCATGCAAGATAGCCATCAGAACCATTGCATCTAAACTGAGAATTCAATTGGAAGTTATGAATATTAGCACCATCCTTTTCTGCCCAAGAAACAATTTCTTCTTTCCTGCCAATATCACTAAATGTAACTCTTTGATCTTCATCAATAAAGAATACTGATAACTTTGCAGCTTTGATAATTTCTTTAATTTGATTCTCACCTAAGTTTTTAAACATCCCAGACTTCGCATTCAATCTATGAGCTTCATCAACAATTAGCGCATCGAAATCATTCAATTCCGAATTCACATAGGCTCCAGATCCAGAAAATAAATTTGATATCTCTGACTTTCTCATTAAACCAGTGAGTTTACTCTCATAGACAGCTCTTGGAGCAGCATTCTTAGTGACATATTGAACTAGTTGTCTTTGCTGTGTGAGCTTAACCAATAAATTAACAGCAACGACAGACTTGCCAGTACCAGGACCGCCTTCAACAATCAAGACATTCTTACTAGATCGTTGTGACATAAACATTGCATTTTCATACACGATCTTTTGATCATCAATCATAGTGAATTCTTCATTACCACTCAACATCTTTATTAAGGAATCAGCCAAGCTTTTCGAGGGCTTGATTTTGCCATTGTCGATACGATACATGGTATCTTTCTCATCACCATATTTTATATATCGTTTGATAAAAGCTCTCAAGGCTCCAGTATCTGTCTTTAAAAAGACAGGAGCTTTATCTAGGTAAGGCTTATAGAAGTCATGTCTAATCACATTGTCTTCCTTGTAGTTATGCAAATAAGCACAGGGTCTGAGATTAATGGCTTCTTGGTATACAGTCTCATTAAAGTTCTGAAGTAATGCACAATAGGACCAAGCTTGGTATGAAGGATGTGCGGTTTCTGTCTCACCATGCTTAAATCTAGTGACGACAATTCCATCCTTGCCAGTTAACTTAGCTTCTGACCATTGCTTTAACTCAATCACAATGACGTTCTCTGCATGGTTTTCATCTTGACCGGTAATAATAAAATCAATACGTTTTGAAGTATTAGGAATACGATACTCAATACTAATAAAAGCATCATCAGGTATGTCGCCATCAATCAATTGGTTACCCATTCGTACCAATGACTCTTGCCATGAATTCATTTCACTCGGTGAAACCTTATGACCAGTCCTCTGTTTAAAAGCTCTAGAGACAATACCATCAATATCACCGGAGATCGTATCTTCTACAAATTTCTTTTTTGTATTTTGATAAATAATCATTAGTTCAATTCCGTATACTTCGCGTAACTTCCTTTCGACTTATCCACTGGATACTTCTCTGCATTTTTTTTGAGTTTTTTGTTAAGAGCATCAAGAATGTCTATCTCTAAATCGTGGCTCATTAACAAAACCCAATACAGGACATCAGCTAGTTCTTCAGAAATCGCATTTTTATTAGACTTGATATATTGATCAAGCTCTCCACCATTTTTCCACTGAAAATGTTCTAAGACTTCTGTTGCCTCAAGTACCAAGGAAAGAGCTAAGTCTTTAGGATTGTGGAATTGCTTCCAGTCTCGGGCCTCTCTAAATTCAATGATTTTTTGAGTCAACTCTGTTAATTCAGGCATGTATATATTATGTACTAATTAGTTAAGACTGTGAATATTCAATTGATATAATAGATTAAACAACCCAATATACATGTCTAAACCCCGCTCACTAACCAAATCCCGCTTCAAACTAGGACTCGAATGTCCAGTCAAACTTTTTTATACTCGCAAGAAAGAAGAATACAAAGATCAGAAACAAGAAGATAGTTTTCTTGAGGCTTTAGCTGAGGGTGGTTTTCAAGTTGGTGAGCTTGCCAAGTATAAGTATCCTGGTGGAGTGGATATCGAGACTTTGGACTACGACGAAGCTCTCCAACAGACTAACAAAGAACTAGAGAAGGACCAAGTTATTATTTATGAAGCTGCAGTGCAGCACGGAGACTTGTTTATTAGAGTAGATGTTCTGAAGAAAACAAACAACTTCATCGAGCTAATAGAAGTCAAAGCCAAGTCTTATGATCAACCGGATCTAGAGAAAGACCCTTTGATAGACCAAAGAAGCAAGAAGGTCACCAAGATCGCTGGCAAATGGGCTCCTTACCTTAATGACATTGCCTTTCAATACTATGTTGCCAGCCAAGCCTTCCCCACTGCAAACATAATCCCCAAGCTGCTCTTGGTGGACAAGTCCAAGCTGGCAGTTACTGATGGGCTTAACCAAAAATTTAAGATCATCAAAGACAATGGACGCAAGAAAGTAATTCTCAATGGTCAATTAAGTCCCGAGGATTTAGAGAATGATTTATTAATTGAGATCAATGTCCAAGAATATATCGATATTATTTACGCCACTCAGATCAAGTATGGTGAAGACTCTAAGAGCTTCGCTGAGCAAATCCAATATCTTGCAGATCTTTATAAGCAAGACCAAAGAGCCCCAATCAATATCAGCGCTGCTTGTAAGTATTGTGAATTTAAGACTAAGCCCTGTGATGAAGCAGCGGGTTACAAGAGTGGCTTCAAGGAATGCTGGACTCAAGCTCAAGGATGGACCGAAGAGGATTTTGCGGCTCCGCATCTCTTGGATATCTGGAAACCCAATACCAAGAAATTCATAGAAGAGGGCAAGCTCAAGATCGATGATTTTTGTGAGGATGATTTCAAACCCAAGAAGCCATCCACCACTATCAAACCCGGTCTAAGTCAAGCTGCAAGACAATGGACACAAGTCAAGAAAGCACAAATGGGTGATCTATCGCCTTATATAGATCATGATGGTTTGCGGATTGAGATGAGCAGCTGGAAATTCCCATATCATTTTATAGATTTTGAGACATCGATGGTGGCGATTCCTTTTACTAAGGGCATGAGACCTTACGAGCAGATAGCCTTTCAGTTTTCGCATCACAAAGTCAATCAAGATGGCAGTGTCGAACACGCCAATGAGTTTATTTTTGAAGAGCCGGGTAAATTCCCCAACTTTGAATTTATCAAAGCATTAAAGACAGCACTAGCAGCTGACAAGGGCACGATCTTTAGATATTCAGCGCATGAAAATACCGTCTTGAATAAAATACTAGAACAGCTTAGAAATACTCAAGAAAAGATAGAGGGCAAACAAGAGCTTATTGATTTTATTCTTTCTATTACTCAGTTGAAAGACGATCGACAGACTCTTATTCGTGCAGGTGAGCGCAATATGGTTGATATGCTGGAGCTGGTCAAACAATATTATTATCATCCTGAGATGAAGGGCTCCAACTCTATCAAATTTGTTTTACCAGCACTGCTTAATTCCTCTGACTATCTCAAAGCAAAATACTCCAAGCCTATCTATGGCTCAGCAAGCGGTATCCCGAGCTTGAATTTCACAAACGAAACATGGGTTCAATTTGATGCAAGCGGGCGAGTGCAAGATCCTTATAAGAATTTGCCCGATCTCTATGAGGGTTATAGCAATGAAGAACTAGATGAATTAGAGCTATTCTCCGATGAAACTCAACTCAACAACGGTGGCGCTGCAATGACCGCTTACGCCAGAATGCAGTTTGCAGAGATGAGCGATATTGAACGACAAGAACTTAAGAAAGCGCTTTTGCAGTATTGTGAGTTGGATACTTTGGCGATGGTGATGATTTATGAGGGGTGGAAGGATTTGCTCAAGTAAATTAGAGAGGCGTGTCCCCTCGAGATAGGTTAATACAAGACCTGGCAAGCCTCATTGTGTTATTATTTCCTTATAATTAGCAAAAAGGAGCTTACCGATTATGATAAATGAATTAAGAAGTCCAGCAGCAACTACTACTATTGATAGAGCAGAAACTACACGAAGAGATGGTGCAATAAGAGATCTTCCAGACAATACTGCTGCAATCAGAGCTATGAATTTACCCGTAGAAGAGGCTCCCAAGTTTGATTATCGCTCGCATAGTTTCGAGGAGGCCGTTGTTCATATTGCAAAAGATTTAGCAGGTGCTGTTCTTAAGGGCTATGCCGGAGCTGGAATCAGAGCTTTATATTTATCAATAAAACATCACAATATTACTTTTGATGATTTATTCAAAG
>JABHOV010000110.1 GCA_018695135.1 Candidatus Melainabacteria bacterium
ATGAATGTAACAGATGAAGTTAAAGAGAAAGCAAGATTTTTATTGAAAAACCTTCAATTAACATTCACTCCGAAAGAAGCCACAGAGTAGACTTGATTTTCACCTCTTTACTAGTATAAACCTCTATTTTTTGGCAGATTGAGCTTGCGTTTCACTTGTCTCAATCTGATTCCACTAGCCAGCTACGCTGTCTAGCTCCATAAACCAAAAGCCCTCAGATCATTCCAAGGGCTTCAAGCGCGATGATATTGTCTTCAAGTATTTAGATCCTAAATGTCTTTAACAAGCCTAGCTTCTTGGTAATCACCATAGAAAGTCGGTGCATCTTCTCTAACTAGCTCGATCATAGTATCAAAATCTTCAGCAACAAATTCATTGGCTTGATCAAAAAGCTCACCAAGTTCTTGCCTAGCGTTTTTGCTTTCAGCGAACTTGTTTTCTTTAGAATCTGAACTAGATTCAAAAGTTTTGATACTTGTTTCAAGCTCGTCTAGTGTCGCTTGATCAAAACCATATTTGTCTAAGTTCGCTAGATTAGCTTTAGCAGCTTCATAGAGAGCTTTTGCTCTTTGCTGTAAGTCAGCATCTCTTGCTTTCTTTAAAGCTGAGCTACTAGTTTTACTCAGTGGCTTCAAAGACTCATTGCCAGTTTTGCGAGCAAAAATATACAGGGATGAAGCCGTTTTGATCATCGCTGAGATTAATGCATCTTCGGCTATTTCTTTACTTGCAGTAGCACCTTCTGAAATCCTTTGATATTTATTGTCTTTGTTAGAAATCTCTATCAATTTTTTAGAAAACTCTTCTAGAGTTTCAGCGAAGACCGGCACTCGCTCAACAACAGGTTTCTGCTTTGCTAAAAGCTCTTCTATCGATTTGTACATGTACCACTTGTTCTTTTCTCGTTTATCCATGATTGCACCTCCTTGGTTTTGGATAGTAGATAATTATAACTCTTATGGAAACATTAAATTCGGTGATACCTAATGGTATTTCAGTAAGGGATATAGTTACTACATGTCAGAAGGAGCTTATTTCATGATCGTATAGCCTTACTTCTGATATGTAGAAGCTCATTTCTATATCGTAGAAAGCTATTTCTTGCTTGTAGATAGTTATTTCAGGGTAGTAGATAGGCTTAGATCCAGTTCTAAAGCCAAATCTTAAGTGAATACTAGTCGCCTCCTCACTGGCGTTCGTCGTTGACACCCTTAAGTTTTTTATCGAAGTGTCTCTGGGCTGGCAGTCAGGTCACTTGATATTAGTTTCCTCAATAGACGTTGCGCAGCAGTGACGTGACACTGCCTGCACACCAGCCCAGAGACGACTTCTTAAAACAAAAGAAGAAAGACAGAGAGAGCAGTGGGGGTTTTGGAATCGCCTACCCTTAGCTCTGCGCACACTGCGAGCCAGCCGAGACAGAGCCACTGCTCTGACGAGGCGGTTGGGATAGCTACTAGGGATTCGGAGCACACCCTTGACCAGGCGGTGCTGCCGAAGGCAGTGCCGCCGGTAGCTGACTCAGTGGGTGAGTTATCTGGGGTGATGAGGGAATGGTGGACCCGAAAGGATTTGAACCTTCGACCTCCTCGGTGCAAGCGAGGCGCTCTACCAACTAAGCTACGGGCCCTTCTCTAAAACTAGAAGAACAAAAAAATAATATCACAATCACAGCTATATACAAAGCATTCAAGGATTTTCTTAAGAAAGGGAATTAGTAATTACAGTGAAATCTTAATCCTAAGCCACGCACTCAGGACGAGACCAACTAAGAATTGTCTGAAAGTTCAAGAACGAGGCTTGCGAGAGCCCGTTAGGACGTCCCGAAGTTTATTGACATAAACAAGGGTGAGCATAACAAAGTTATTGGACTTTCCAGGCAGTTTTTAGAGAAAACTCTTGATATATTCCTGTCTCTCTCTAGCCTCACCAGCATAGTCTCCCGTAGGAGCAAGACCAAGATATTTATTATAGAGTTCGATTGCTTCAACTAATTTACGTTGATCTTCAAGAATCAGAGCCGAGAAGAAAATTGCTTCAGATTGATTAGCTTCATCCAAGTCATATGCTTTTTGGTAAGCGTTAAGTGCACTGGAATCTCTAGCCACAGATTGATAAGCGGTGCCCAAGTTATACCAAGCGTTGGCATTTCCTGGTACCAACTTCACGACTTTTTGATACAGTGTAATCGCTTCATCGTTCTTCGCTTCTGATTGAAGTCCAATTGCTTCAGTCAATAATGCGTTGGCTTGTGCAATTTCCACAGAACGAATCGCTTCTGAGTAAGACTCATCTGGTTTGATTGCATAAGCTTTGTGATAATGCATTATTGATTGATCTAATTCATTCAATGCTTGATAGGCAACTGCCATGTTGTAAAACAAACTATCGTCACTAGGCCTATCAACGCTAATCCTTTCATAGATTGAGATTGCAGACTTGTAATCACCCTTTTGTTGATAAGCTATTGCCTGCTTAAAAGCTTCAGCGATGTGTTGTTCTTTCTCTTCTACACTAAGAGCAGCAAGTGCTTGCTTAGCTTCTTCATGGTCAGGAAAGAGTTCACAGGTCTTAGCGTAGGCTTTGCGCGCGCGCACCATGTCTCCCTTAGCTTGAAACGCTGTTCCAATATTGTAATGAATATCAGGATTACTCGGTTCAAGGTTGAGCGCTTTGATGTAGTGACTCAAACTTTCATCAAGTTGTCCTTTCTTTTGCAAGACCACAGCACGATCAAGAAATAAATTCACTTGTGTTTTAATTCTGTCTTCTTTTAAAGTATCAAGACCGCCCAAAGCAAGTCTATTAGTTGGGTCTATCTGCAAGGCTCTACGGAAACTGCGTTCAGCTTGAACAAAATCACCGCGCAATTGGTAGGCAGTACCAAGTCCAATATGATTATTTGCAAGATGCGGCGCAATTCTAATTGCAGCAAGCCAACCATTAACTAAAGCAGACTGAGCATCTTTGTTACTAGGATTACGTTGAATCGCTTTTTCATAGTAATCAATTCCCTGATTGATTTTGCCAATGGCAACATGGACATCACCGAGCTTAACGTAAGGACGAGCATCATCAGGATTAATTGCTATTGCCGCATTAAACGCTTCAATTGCGTTTGCAACAAACTGCTGATCCTGAGGTGACTTCAAAGAAAGCAAATGATAGTTAGTTCCAATCTCCACGTAGGCTTCAACGGTTTTTTGAATTCTATTCGCTTCATGCAATTCAGCGATTGCAGCATAAAAATTCTCTTGCAATCTTTCTTGTTTCGCTTGCAAAATTCTTTTGTTTTGATCATCAACAGATTGTTCAAGATCCTTGAGTTTATAATTCAGGTTGTCGCGTGCAACTCCGTTGGCGCGATTGTAATAAAGTGCATTTCGAAACTCACGGGCAGCGCCAGGACCATCAGTCCTCTCAGCTAGGTATTTACCGTAGTTGTTATGAGCGATACTGAGGTTCTGTTTGATTTGTATATTTTCAGGGTCAAGATCAAACGCTTTGCCAAATGACTTAATTGCCAAGACAAAATTGCGATTACTATGGTAGGTAATCCCTTGGTTAATTAGACTCGTCACCTCAGACTGTGCTGAATAAGCCCCTGCAGGCAGGCTCAAACTTAATATAAGTGCAATTGTAAGAATCTGACGCATCATTAATAGACTTGCTGCCAAGCCACTTTATCTCCACTAATGGAACTAGTGCTTTGCACCGTTCCGACCTTTTTATGTCGACATCACTAGCAAAACTTAGTTTTGCTAGTGATGTCTATTCATTATATCTCAGCAAAACGCGTATTACATATTTATTTTAGCTAGAACTGTACTTTGTACGATTAAGTCGAAAAAAACATTCTAATTAATGTTTTCTTAAAATTAAAAACATAATATTATATATGTAGGTGTAATGGCTCAGTGAGTCTTTTTTGTTTTGGCCTAAGAAAAAAAATATGAGTGAAGAATTTTACAATATTGCCAAAGCGCTGATCTACTCGCTAGAGACCAAGGATCCATATACCAGTGGCCACAGCTACAGGGTTTATAAGATGTCCAAGGACCTGGGCGGAATGTTCAAATTGACCGATGAGGATCGCTTCAATCTTGAAGGCGGATCACTATTACATGACATCGGCAAGATCGGCATCAAGGATGATGTGCTTTTTAAACCGAGCTCACTGACTTTTGAAGAATTTACAATTATGAAAACCCATGTAATTTTGGGTGCCAATATCATTTCTCAAGTACCAACGCTCAAACGCTGTCTAGAACCGATTCTATTTCACCACGAGCGAATGGACGGCAAAGGATATCCGCACGGTCTTGATGGAGCTGACATTCCTTTCATTGCCAAAATCACCACAGTCGCGGATGCCTATGACGCCATGACCACCAATCGAGTTTATATGCCGGCGCGCTCACCGGAAGAAGGGCTAGAAGAAATCATTCGTTTTTCTGGCACTCAGTTTGACCCGGAAGTCGTTGAAGCTTTTGTTGCTTGGTGGCATCAAAAATACAAAGAAAAAGATCCGATTATTAGTTCAGGTGATTTGAAAGATAGCGAAACTATGATTACTGATATTGCTAAGTTGCATTAGACCCATATTAAAGATGCACTGATAAGACAAAGTCCCAACACTTATCTAATTCCCTTGCAAAAACTTCGTTTTCAAGAATCATAAATTGATATCTAGACTCCAGTCCTGCTATTATCTATTTATTCCTCAATACAGGAGAATAAGAATTATGGACTCAGAAATACCTAAGACAGGACCAACTGGATAAGCTAAACCAGCAGGTCAACCACCTACTAGCCAAGCTAAAGCCCCTCCAGCACATGACCCTGATGCAAATAGAACGACGGCAGAAGAGTTGCTCGGAGCACCAGGCAATTCAAGACCAGCCGATGAAGCCGTTGTCGTTGATCCAGATGCAACTCGCGACGAAATACCTCTTGATCCAGATGAAACTCTCTTGGAAATAGTTATACCAAAAAAGACAGACTAAGCCTTTTCACAAAGAGCTAAACCAATTCCATAATTTCTTTTAAAGCATACCCTAGAGCTTCTTTACCAATCTCTGCCGTAGAGCCAGAGTAATCAGCGCGCATCACTCCATCTGGATAGTACTCACGAAACTTGCCAGGCATCACCCAGCCACAATTGTCGCCCTTCACTTCTTGCTGAGGACATGAATAAGAATCTGGCATAGTCATTGCACCAGGGACCAAAGCCATAGTGACGGAGATCTCAGTCGGAGTTGCATGATAGCCCTCTTTGTCGCCAAAATATTTTTGGATGATATTTTTTTCAAGCCCTGGCATAACCCACCAATTAATGAAACTAAAATCCATATCAGCAAATTCATTCTCACGTTCAGCTAGTGCATTAAGAAACGGACCCTTGTTGCCGCCGTGCCCATTAATCACAATTACTTTTTTAAAACCGTGAATACGAAGTGAATGCAAAAGATCTCCAATGACATTTATATAAGTAGTAGGTCTCAGGGCCATGGTGCCTGCAAAACCAAGATGATGCATTGCCATTCCATAATTCAAGGGAGGCGCGCAAAGAATTCCACTGAGCTTAGCAAGTGCGTAAGCAATTCCTGTAGCAGTAATGTGATCGACACCAAGTATCCCATCGGGGCCGTGTTGCTCCGTTGAACCTATCGGCAAGATGATTCGTTGCTCTTTCTTAAGATATGCAACGATATCTGGCGAACTCTTGTTAGCAAGTAAATACTCATTGACCGAGGGATCTAAAAAAGTCTCTGGTTTCTCTAATAATTTTTCTATTTGGGTTTCTAAGTTCATCGAAGTATAATAGGAAGGTCTTGGAATAATAATATCTCAAGACCTTAAGTTCATGCTCAAAAAATTAATTCTAATCATAATTCCAATCTTGGTTCTTAACCAAACGGCTGTTCTTGCAGTTGGAGAAAACAACACCAAGTTGCAACTATTACTTCAAAAAGCCAAAGCAAGAAGAGAGGCTAGAAAGCCAAATATCAAACCAACAGCACCGGCTCAAATTCAAGCCGAAAAAATAATCCAACCTTTTGTTCAAGAGCAAGCTCCAGTTGAACACCATCATCATCATGCACCCGTAGCACAAGTCCCTCAAGCTGCTCCGGTTCATCATGCTGCTGCTCCTCTTGTCCAAAAACAAGCGCCTGTAGTGCACCACGCTGCGCCAGTGCAAAAACAAACTCATCACCCAGTAGTTTTAGAAACTCATCCGGCAGCAAAACCAGCAGTAGTAGTTCACGCACCTGCGCCAAACCCAGCTCCAGTAGTAGCTCCAAAACCAGCACCTGCAGCAGTTAAGTATGAGCCCAAAGTTCAAAAAACTCATCAGCCAAATCCTTATATTGATATCAAACATGAAACCAAAGTCGTGCAACCACCTGTAACAACTTTAGGTTCAACTCACTCTAGTCAAATCCATACTGAGACAGTGAGTCAAACAACTATCACGACTGGACATACTGAAAGCCACAGTACGACGGAAGAAGCTCATGAAGCAAAGAGCCCTGCCAATGCTTATGATGAAGTTGCTGTTTATATCAATAGCTTGCTAGGCAGGTCAACTAAAACAGATGGCAATGTCATTGAACTACGCCCTGAAGAAATCGAAGCAGTCAGCGAACCAACAGAACCTGTAGTCGAAGAAATTCCTGAGCCATCAGAATTAAGCAAAGAAGAAGCAGAAATAGAAATTCCTGCCGTTCCAGAAGAACCAGTAGTTGCCAAAGTTGAAGAGCCTGTCAAAGAAGAAGATATGCGCGCAGTTAATCTCGACGAAAAAGAATCAGACTACTTATTAATTATTCGCAAGAGTTTAAAGTCACTTGAAGATGATCCTTGGGTCAAAGTCAAAAACAATATGATCGAGGCAATGACCTTCTTTGAACAAGAAATCAAACTCAGCAAGAAAAATGGAACTGAAGATCCTGAGGTTTATCAAAAAATAGTTCTAGCTTGCAAGAAGTTTAGTGAAGGTGGACTCGAGCTTGATGAAGGAGACTTTGCTGACTTTGAAGAAGCCGAAGCTCTTTACCTTGACACTCAAGACCTGCTAAAAGAAGCAAGCCAAAAAGTTAAAGGCAAAACAGATTATAAATCTCAACAGATCCAAGATATTATTGATGCATTGACTGGCTATACGACTGAAGAGCTTGAATACATCGAAGAAATGATTGGAATGTAAAGAACCTTTGGTTCTTTACATTCCAATCATTTCTGGTTGCGGACTCTTCGAGTCCTGTTTGTGGTCGCTTTGCTCCCTGGTTGCGCTCACTTCGTTCGCTGCCTCTTGAGTACTTTGTCTTAAAGAAGCAGCGAACGAAGTGAGCGCAACCAGGCATCTTTGATGCCGCAACCAGTGAACGAAGTGAGCGCAACCCAGTAATTTAATGGTTGTCGAGGACTCGACAACCATTAAATTGCTACAATGGGAATAACTAAACTATGCGCAAATCAAGCATCAAAAGAAAAAGCAAAGAGACCGCAGTAACTGTAGAAATCAACTTGGACGGAACTGGCCAAGGTTCTATAATGACTGGTGTTCCTTTCTTCGATCATATGCTTGATCAATTTCGCAAACACGCTTTTATAGATCTTAGTGTTAACACCATGGGTGATTATGAAATCGATGACCACCATAGTGTTGAAGACACTGGTATCGTTATTGGACAAGCTATCAAAGAAGCTCTTGGCGAGCGCAAGGGCATTACTCGCTACGCCTCAGCACGAGTAGTGATGGACGAAGCGCTAATAAGTTGCGATATTGATCTTGGTACTAGACCTTATTTGGTCTATGACGTGCCAGTCAATAAAGAACGGATCAAAACTTTTGAAACTGAATTATGTGTCGAATTTTGGAGAGCGCTAGTTAACAACAGTGGCATGGTTGTTCACTTTCATAGAATAACTGGTACAAATTCTCATCACATCATTGAAGCTAGCTTTAAGGCTTTTGCACTTGCCTTTGATAAAGCCAAGACTATCGACGCTAGAATAGCTGGTGAAATTAGAACCACCAAGGGTATTATTTAGCTCAGTCATTACAATAAATCCAAACTAACTCTTGAGTATTCCAGAACAAGCTAGGTTATAATTTATTCTGTTCGAACAAAAACAAAGGAGATCCCGTTTTATGAAAAAGAAAGTTAAAGTAGCAACATTGGCAATTGGCTTGGTAACTGCACTAGGTGCAAGCGCAATTACTGCTCCAGATTTTGAAGTCAACACTGATACTGTTTTTAGTATCTCTGAAACTTCAACATCGTCACTATTAATCAGCGAAGATCACAAATGTGGCGAAAGCAAATGTGGCGAAAGCAAATGTGGCGAAGATCACAAATGTGGTGAAGATCACAAATGCGGAGAAGGCAAATGCGGAGAATAATCGAAGCAATTTGATAATTTAAGGAGCCTCGGTTATACCGGGGCTTTTTTTTGCTAAGATTATCACCAGAACACTATGTTTGACAAAGACAAATTAATTAAACCAGGACTGGGACTCGGTCTGCGCAGAGGACTTACTGACGAGACTCTTGAGTTTTATAAAAGCCCAGACAACACTGGTCTTATAGAATGGCTTGAAATCGTACCGGAAAATTACATCAAGCTTGGCGGTGTTAAAGCCAAGAAGTTTCAAACGGTCTTAGATTCCAAAATTAAATTGATACCACACGGAGTTAATCTCAGTATAGGCACCGCGCCAGAGAAACCGGGTCAACCGAGCTATGATCCTTATCTGATTGACGCCTGCAAAGAATTATTTCAAGAAATCGACGCACCGTGGTTTTCCGATCACTTGTCTTGCACAAGAGTCGGTGATATTTATTTACAAAACCTGCTGCCAATTCCTTTCACTCAAGAGACTGTTAATGTCGTTAGTGACAATGTCAAATTTTTGCAAGATACAATGCAGATACCATTTCTAATTGAAAACCCAAGTTTTTACTCCACCATTATTGAACCAGAAATGACCGAAGCCCAGTTTATCAACTCAATTCTTGAGCAAGCAGATTGCGGACTCTTGTTAGATGTCAATAATATCTATGTCAACGCTACAAATCATAATTGCTATAGTCCCGTGGAATTCCTAGAACAGCTCAAGCTAGATAGGGTAGTTCAAGTGCATATCGCCGGACATCTTCAAGGCTACCGATCCCATACTGGGCACAGTATTGAAATCCTTGACACTCATGGTCAGGCGATTTCTCAAGAGGTTTACACAATACTAGAAGAACTACTGGCAAGAACTACTGTCAACGCCATTTTGCTTGAACGTGATTCTAATTTCCCTGCACTCCGTGAACTGGTCGAAGAACTTAAAACAATAAAAAACGTCATTGCGAGGAGCAACGCGACGCGGCAAACCAGAAAGGAAAAATATGGCACTCTATCAGATACAACAAGAAATCCTCAAGTCTATGCAGGGACAGGAAACTGATCCACAAACCCTCCCGGCAAAAACCCAAGAAGAACTTAGTATTTACTACTCATTAGTACTTAGTAGCCTCAGTTCTTTGATGCAGAATATCTATCCACTTTGCTATAAAATCCTTGAACCTAGCTGGAATGAGCTCATGATCCAATATCAAAACAAATATCCAAGCAAATCAGCAGTTTATAACAAACTAGCAGCTGATTTCCACAAATTATTAGCCGAGCCAGCAGTCCAAGAGAAATATAACTACCCAAATTATCTAAGTGAACTAGCGCTATATGAATGGACCGAGCTAGAAATCTATAACGCTCCCAATATCCAAGCGACTACTAAGCTAACACCAGTGCACCAAGTCCTGCAATTCACTTATCCACTTACTACAATTGTGCAATATCTCAAGACTAGCGAAGATAGCATCGAAGAGATTCAAACAACCGATATTGAAGAAGAAGCGCAGATTAGCTTCTTTTATAGAGATGAAACCAGCCTCAAAAATAGATCTTTTGTGCTCACTCCAGCTAGCTTATTTGTGGTCCGGGCCATTGGCTCTGGCAAAGGATTAGAGGAAATTCATAAAAGCTTTTGCGAGCAATTCAATTTGCAAGTAGATATCGAAGCAATTAATCAACTCCAAAAGGATTTGCAAGCGGCCAATATACTGATAGACTAATCCATAGCTATGGGTTTGGGTTCCAAGCATAATTCTGATCTCGCCAATTTAAAACAGGTTTCACTGTTTGATACAAGTTATCGTCCAATAACAATAGATGACTCTTCCCAAGACCAGCAAGACTACTTAGATTATCCAGGAACTAGAGAATTACTTGCCAAGGTGCAAGAGATTTTGGCTTGCGGTAAAAGAGTTAGTTTTAAATTAGGCAAAGTTCTTGAAAATAATAAAATAGATCAAGCTGATTTTCTTTGCGACTCTAAGCAAGACTACAAACTAAGAGCTGGCTGCAAAAGCAGTCCCTCAGGCATTATTCTGACACAAGCTATTGCTGGACAAAAATTTATTGGTGATTTTAGTATCGCTTATATTGAAGCGATGGCAGCAAGAAATATTCATCAAGCTCACTACAAAGACATTGCAGTAGATCATTTTCATTTCACAGAAGGTATTTGCAATATTGCACAGCTAAGTGATTGTATCCGTGCTCACAAAATCAAAAAAAACAATCTTGCTATTGCTTTGATCCCAGCCAATGCAATTAAAGCAGCTCGCAAAAACAGATTCAGTGGTTGGGACTTACCTCAATTCAAACAACAAACCGCTTCTATCAACAAGGGCAAGATTTATCATGTCAACAAAAATCGCGAACTACTCGCCGAAGTGAATCTAGTAGAGGAAGCTACCGACTCATTGGCTTCACCAATCTACAAAATCAAACTTGATGAAAGATGGTTAATCATAGTGCCTCAAGCAAATAGCTACCAAAACCTAAGTGGGGATTTCAAGCTAGTAATCAGTAATAAATTGATTGACAGCATTACTCACAAGAAGGATTATCATCCAGAACAAGACCAACAAATTGAAGCAATTGAACTTGAATCGAGTCTGGGGCAAGCAGCAAGGGTGATTTTCAATTTGCTTGGTGATTATGAAGCGATACCTGAAGCTCTTCTCAATCTTGAAGGCGGTTCTTGGTCAGCCATTGCAACAGAAAGTAGCGCCAGTGGTAGGCATGACGGCAGTAACAGCATGCACGAAGTTCTGCGTAACGGCTGGCACCAACACGCAGAGATTGCTATTCCTTGGAATTATTTGAGTTTCGAAAAACTAGCTCAAGGCAATCATGCCAGTGACGCGGACTATTTACTTGCTTGGGACCCGCAAGCTGATCTTTATATAGAGTCAGATCAATCTTGGAAACGTAGCAATCGTTCTGAAGTTATCAACACCCTCAAGTACGTCTACGAGCAGTATCGTACTGTTGCAAGCAAACAATTCTTACTCTCCGCCAAAGAACAAATGATTATTCTGGCTAAATATATTGCTAGCCAAAAACTCAAATCAGTTGATTTTGAATACAGTGGCAATACAGAACTAGTGAAATACCTAGATATGATTTATAAAACTCATGAGTCTGCTGCTGCTCGGAAGCATTTTTATTCGAACGTAGCCGAAAACCAAGGAGCTCGTAGCTAAGTGTTGATTTTGCAGATTCGTGAGGGTTGCTCCTTGGATGAGGCGAGAGAGAGCCAAGGTTTTGCCGTTTGTTTTCGAAGAAAACAATAAATTTTGCGGATAAAACTCGGTGAGCTCTGCTCCCGAGTGAGCAAAATTTAAGGCAAAACGTTATAGTAGTAAGGCTTAAAACAAATAACTTAAGTAGCCAACCTATTCAATAATTCAGCAACTACGTGATAAGAACTTCTTTCCACGTCAACAGCTGGCTGGCCGGCTAACTCGTCACCAATTGCAAGATTGATTGACCTAGCCCCGCTTGGCAAGTCAACAGTTTTCATTGCTTCCATTGCCTTGTAATCAGAACCGGTATCACCAAGCACATAGATATTGGTCTTGGCTGTGATTTTGTCTGTATAATCCTCTACTATCTTTTTAACAGCCATGCCCTTATCGTATTCCGGTCCTTCGTTTACAAAAAATATATAACGACTTCCCTGGTCACTAATTGATCAGCCACAAGGAGTATTATTCATCAAGACTTGCATTGCTTTCATTACTTTAGTTTTAGTAGCAGCAAAACAATTTTCATTAAATTGAAGATAGGCTTGGCCAGAATAATGCCTAATAAGGTATTGATCTTTTGATATACCTAGATTATCCATAAGTGCATCTAGTTGATCAACGAATTTCTGGGTTCCAGGAATTAAGTCTTCACCAAACAAGATCTCATGCCTATCACCATGAATCATTTCTCTGCCGTGACCAGTGATCACCGGGATCTCTTGATAAGGAATATTGGATTCTTTAATCTCATCAATAGCCCTTGCTGTCAGTATTAGAACATGAGTATTCGGTCGATTGTTAAGAGCAATTAAATCATCTCTGACCTGCTGCGTGAGATTGGGAACCGCATGAGTCAAACAATTCAATTCGTTTTCTTTGAGTGTCCCATCAATATCAAAAATATAAAAATGCTCTCTATTTGAGTCTGACATGGTGTCATAAAGTTCATCAGTTTCAATACTAATTTGTGAATCTGCTAACGAATCTACATAGTCCATCGCCCAAGGCTTTAAATCTCCTTGTGCAAACAAGTCTTGCAAGCGAGTTTTCATTTGTCTATTGACATGTGTTCTAAAAATATTTTTGGATGCCAAGCTTGCTAAGTCTTCAGTTGAATCTGGCTTTACAGTTCTTATTAGGGTATCTAAAAAACCTGCAAAGTCCACGAAATTCAATTTTGAGACTGAGGCAAAATCTTGCTTAGCAATCCAGACAGACTACTCTCTTTTTCAATAGCCCCAAGAGCTGGATCAAAATTAATCTGCTCAGAGCCAAAACTGTTCTTGCCTGAAGCGCAGAATTGGTCTACCAAGCAATCTAAATAACCAAACAACTCTTTTAATGACAAGCTCTTTGCCTGTCTTATAAGTTCTGTCTGATTAACGACTCTCTCAAGCTCTACTGTTCTCATCGATAAAGAAAGATAGCACGAAATCAAGATAATCAAGCAGTGCGCCAATTCTAAAATAAATCTAAAGACTCGTGATACAATTAGTTCAATGAATCTTATCAAATCCGCCGAAGCTGTTGGATCCAATATTAAATCCAAACTAGACCATTCTTATATCAAGGCCCAAAAAGCAAGAAGAGATATTGGACACTTATATAGTCCCAATCCAGTCAAAGCACAACGAGCCAGAAATAAACTCAGAACTCAAGCCAAAGAATTAGCAGAGTCAAGCTCAAATATAATTGCCAAAGCAGCTGGAGAGCTTGCTGGTGCATTGGTGCCAATACCGGTCATTTCTCAATTCACCAACTCAACAGCGGAGAATTTATTGAAGATGCCATTAGCGGTACACTTGGTGAAATTGCCGGTGATATCACCGAAGCCATGCTTCCAGTGCCAGTCGTAAATAAAGCCTTAAACAGAATCGTAAATAAATATACTGATAAATTTACTGGTTACGCTATAGACAAATACCAAAGTACTTATTTAGCGGCAGCTTGAGGCTATTTTCCAGTGAATCTCTAATGAATAGCTTATCAAGATAAGCCACTTTCTCGCTTTTTATACTTGTGCGTGCTTCTTTATCAACGGGGACAAGCCCTCAAATACCAGTAATATCAATGCCACTCCAAGCAGGCTCACACGTGCGAGCGGCCACAGCCGCCCAGGGTTTTCCACTAGGTGCAAACCGCAGTACACTAATCCCACAAAGTCTGCTTGATTCAAGGGAAATAATTCCGCACGACTTAGAGCAAATAGCCAAAGAGTTTGATGCCAACTTTTTTAATAACAATAATTTTTTAGCCGAGGATCATTCAACCAAACAAGAGCTTGATCAAATCCTTGCTAGCTTAATAGATTTGCTCGGATTAGAACATGGTTCAGTGAAAGTACATGTATTTGATCAACGTGGATTTAATGAAGCCGAGATGATTACCATCGGTTGCAGAAAAATAGAATTTAAAGACATACCAAGCGCTATGATCAATCCTGTCACTGGCAATATGTTCATCTCAAGAGCATTGCTAGATGCACTAAACTATGATCTTGCCGAAACTAGAGCTGTTATGGCTCATGAGCTCGGGCACTTTTTATTTAAGCACCATTGTCCAGCAAATCCATCCGAACGCTTCGATCCTATTGGCGACCATATAGGCAATTTCGCTGAAGAATATTCATGCGATAGGTTAGCCAGCTTTCTTTCCTCTCTATCTGGCGATAAACCATCAGCAATTGCTGATGCACTAAGCAAGATCGAACAAAACGCTCAAGCAATTACAAACGATCATTTCAAAAACACAAAGTCCCGCGATCACAAAATAGACGATGAACAATATTTGCAGATGACATTACTCAGCACACACCCACATACTAAACGCCGAATCAGAGTTATCAATCAATTGTCAAGGCAATTACCAGTAGCTCAATCAAAATCAACCCAGTTAAGTCAAATTGCAGCAGATGATATTTCTCAAGATTGGACTGGTTGCCGAGACCATAATTACAATTTCTCACCTGATAATTACAATTTCTCACCTGGTATTACTGGATCAAAGTCCTATATCAAACTAGGGCAGCTAATGCAAAATCAATTAAGACTCTCAAAACTAGGATCTTTAAGTAACGTTGTAATGGATTTAACTACTATGAAAACTATAGCAGATCATTTTCCTCAATATTGCACAGTAAAAAATGAACCAACTATGTATTATGGCTATAAAAAACCAAATCTTGTTTTTAATGCAGCGGCACTAGATAGCATAAACGATGAAGATTTTGACCAATTTGTTCAAGAGCTTGAAGATATCACAAAATTAAACTTAACAGATTCAGACAGCCTTGAAGATGATCTTTTTTCAGAATCACTTGCATCTCAAATAGAACAACTTGATCATCCACAAGCTGGAGACGTTACAACTCAAGATCTGTTCAATGATTGGTTTAAAGAAGCGGCTCTTGCATGTAATAGTGAAGGCTATTTTGAAGCACTAGATTTTTTTCAAGAAGACTTTGCTGATCTTAACCTAGAACAAATTAAACTAATATTTAGCATAATCAATACTCGTCATTTAATTGACCCAGATGAAGACTTACATATTAGTTCCGGTACTTTAAGATACCAAGCTCTTAGTAATCTACTAGCAGACAGCTGGGTAGAACAAGCGCAAGCTGATGGTCAAAGTGACTACGAAATTCTTCAAGATATGGTCCAACTTGCAAGCTCCAACTTATTGACTCACGGAGCTTCTGTTCTTAGTCATAACCCCAGGTTAATACAGCTATTAGAGTCATGTTTTAAAGAGGGTGACACCGAAGTTAACAAATCCATCATCCAGTTAATGAATGACAATATTCTAGTCACCAAAGATATGATGCCAGTCTATTTTTATGCGAACCGTGGCGAGAATAATTTATTTGCCAAGATGGCAAGCTTTGCTAAAGAGCATAAGCTCAATCACAATAATTTCAGTCGTGATGAAGCTACACTAGTTGCAAAAATTGATCAAGAAATTGCTGATAAAAGTAAACTGAGAGAACTTACTCTAATAGATCTACCTGAAGTCAAATTATTACTCGAGAAGTCTTCCCAGCTTGAAGCCAAACTAGAACAAAAAACAAACCCCAATTCAATTGTACCTATTTTTCATATTAGTTATAACGGTGAACTAAGCCCTGAGTTTTTAGCAGAAACAAAACAAAAAATCGTCATGGCTACAACAGAAGCTCTTAAAAATTTTTCTCGTCATAATCCCGGAGAACTAGCCACAGAGCTACCCGAATATCTTTCTAAGACTTTCGATAAAAACTGGGATGATCTCCTGATAAACAGAGCTTATAACAAGCTACAGGAACAAACCGAACTTAGTCAAGAAGAAATCCGTCAATTTATGTATGGGCTTCAAGATGATACCAGCCTTACCGAACAATTAGCTCGACACAGAAACTCTAGTCTCGAGTCATTACTCAACCTAGGCCTATCTAGCTCTGCTGGGGATTATATAATTATTCACGGACAGGACAAGTTTACAGAAGAATTCTACCGCTTAGGCAGAGATAGAATAGATAGTACATCATACTCTCAATTAGAAGCTGAGGTTGTTACTTTTGCGCAGCTATGGAATTTATGGCATGAAGGTTTTGGGCAAGAATACTCAGAGCTAACACAAGGCAAGAATAAATTAGATTTCTTAGTTACAAGCCAACCCATTGCATGCTTATCGCGTGATCAAAAAATGATTGAGGCTCTAGGATTGACACCAATCACTATACTTGATGATATTAAAACAACACAAGCAGAAATCCACAAATTAAATGATCTGGAGACTCTATTTCAATTAAGAGACAATCTATACAACAAAATACTTATTCAGACTTGTGAGGCGAGAATTTATGAACAATACAAGGATCAATCAAAAGATCCTGCAAGAATAGCACCAATCAAAGCCCAACTTAGAAATATCAATGACTCAGAAATTAGAAACAACAAAGAACTTGAACGTATTCTCGTGAGTTATACTTCAGCTTCTTATCATAGAAATGAATTACTAAGACCTTTTATTGATATGGCAAATAGTAAAGGAGACAAAGAATTGCTTGCAAGTTTCTTAACCGAGCCTCCAATTATAGACAAGAATTCAACTCGCAAGATAGACACTAGTCTTGCTGAAGAATCATTATTAGACTTAGTAAGCAACACCAGAGACCTTGACAAGGCTGATTTCCTTTTATATTTACTGGGAGAAAGGGATTTCAGCATAGATGACCCAGCTACTCAACTTCGTTATCTCGAAGATATTACCATACGTAATAAATTAAGTGACCCAGCTGGCACAATTTTTGTTGATCGCGAATATCAGACTGGAGACTATTTGCGTTATCAAAGCCCAGATATCATAATTAAACTCAGCAAAAAACTCGGAATTGAGCCTGCAACTTTATTATCAATTGAGCAAGCCAGCAGCAGTAAAAGACAAAGGATAGAAATCCTGGAAACTGTTCTCAATGGAGCAAGAGGCATACTTCAAAATCCGACACTCAGAGATGAATTTTTAAACCGTGTTGCCAACAGACTAGTTGAGTCAAGCCCCTCAATGTCCCAAAATGACAATCAAAAACAAGCAATGAAATCATTTCTAAGCTTTGCTTTGAACAATTGTCCTGAACAAAAAATTAGCGATGTTTTTTTCAATCTCTGGAATATTTCCAGTCAAGAATCCATTGATATGCCTGTATTACTTGCACAGTTCATGCAGAGTTCTGGTCCAGCTTTTATTAAATTTGGACAAAAACTTGCAACCATGAATATCCCACCAGCTTACAAACAAGCACTCCGCAAACTTTCTAGCGAGAATACAATTTCAGACACCAATCTTTTCTATCACCACCTAGATGCTGAATACCAAGAATCAGGTTCACCATTTGATCCAAATGCCTCTGGACAAAAGCTAGGCGAAGGCTCTATGGCAACGACTTATCGAGCTCAGCTCAATCCTTCCCAAGCCACCCTACATTGTCAAGATCTAGAAAATCAACGAGCCGTCAAAATCATCCATCCCTTTATTAGAGCAGAAATAGACATGGATATTACTTATATTTCAAGTCTTATTAATTACATCAATGAACATAGTGATGAATTTGATGGGCTAAAAATCCCAAGCAACACAGGCGATATTTTAAAAGAACAGCTGCTTTCACAAACTGATCCATCTGAAGAGATCAAAAGAGCAGAACTACTTGCAGAAGAATTGCAAACTCCAAGCAAAGACGGACTAGTTCACATTCCAGTAACAATAGACAAAGACTTATCACATGGCAATATTCTTGTCAGTAAACTCAAACCTGGTTATGAATTAGACAGCCATGCCTTAACTGAACAAATAGGAGAACAAGAAGCTAACCGAATCAGCAATGCAGTTGGATTAAGAGTCCTTAGACAAATTCTACTTGGCTCTTGTTATCAATCAGATGTCAACCTTGGTAATTTTGGAGTAGTACATGACAAGACTGGTGAGCTAATCAAACAAAAAAATCAGCCTGTAGTTTGTTGGTATGACAGTGGAGCAATAGAAACAATCACCCAAGAAGAACAAAAAACCTTAGTTAGTTTGATTTTGGCCTTTAATAATGTGGGAAACAAAGTCAATGAACTACCTATTCTTCTAAGTTCAATGGTCAAATTGGATGAAGACGAGGTCGGCTCATTTCAAGCAACATTAACAAGCTGGTTGCAACAGAGTCATATTGAAGCTGAAGGACTGGATAAAATCAAAGAACAGTTTGAAGCATTTGTCGATTTTGTAGCAAGCCAAGATAAAGAAGTATCAGAGAATTGGATCAAGATCGCTAATACTATTGCAATGCTAGCTCCTCTAATGAAGGCTCCTGCTAATAGTGACGAAGGTAAACACGCGCAATTCCTAACAGCAACAATTCAATCATTGGTCAAAGAATCAGTCTCTAAACACTTTTCACTTGTTGAGAAGATACAACTTGGTATCAATTCATAATCAATAGCAAATCTAGTTATTGCGAAGCAATCACAACAACAAACTCGCCTGGTATATCTTTTGGGAACTGGCTTTGCAGCTGCTCAATAATTTCAGTTACTGATCCAAAATAAAGCTGCTCAAATTTCTTAGTAAGTTCTCGTGCAAGGAAAACCTCGCGTTCTCCCAAAATAGTCTTGATATCCTCAAGACATTTAACAATACGATGCGGGCTTTCAAAAATTACAATTGCTCTTTTTTCTTCTGTCATATCACGCAAGATACGACGACGTTTTTGTGGGCTATGCGGCAAGAAACCCTCAAAGACAAATCTGCTAGTATCGATTGGACAAACTGAAAGAGCTGCCGTTAAAGACGAGGCTCCTGGTATTGGCACCAGTTGAATATCATCACGAGCACCAACAAAGCAATTTAGGCTAGCTATTAACTGAGAACCTGGATCTGAAATCAGCGGCGTACCGGCATCTGAACACAATGCTATATCCTCACCATTAATTAAACACTGTATAATTTCTTTAATCCGTTTGTGTTCATTTTCTTTATTACAACTTACAAGCTTTTTGCCACTCATCTCAAAATGATTAATCAGCTTGGAAGTCACTCTCGTATCTTCACAATAAATCGTATTAACCTGTTCCTTGAGTATGCGCAGCGCCCTTAGGCTAATATCCTCAAGGTTGCCAATTGGCGTAGCAATAACGTAAAGTATTGACACTAAGTAATTATACTGTATTCAGCCCCTCGAGCAAAATCAAAATGACACAGTATTAAGAACGAATCTCTAAGTGCAGATTGGCAATTCGGTCGTCTATTGGCTTGTCTTCTCTATGAACAATTCGCAAATATATAATATATTTACAATCCCTGCTAACGGCCATGATAAAATATCAAGCCATGGCGATGATAAGAAGACAAAGAACAAATAACCCC
>JABHOV010000119.1 GCA_018695135.1 Candidatus Melainabacteria bacterium
ATATTCGTAACTTCTTTAATAAGAACTTGCAAAAAGCAATCACTACAGCAAGTGAAGCAAAAAACTCATTTGAGAATGCTAGTAATCAACCTGACTTTGAGAAATTACCAAACGAATATGTTGGTAAACCAGGTGAAAGAGCTTGGTTGAATAAACTCGTTGCAGCTTCAGACAAAGTTGGAGAATATTATAACTATACTGTCGATGAAGCGATGGAAACATTTAATCCACAACCTTGGCAACCTGAGTTTGAGGTTTCTTATCCACTAGTAACTCTGGTTCGTGGTTATAGACCAGGTTTTGAAGCTAGTGATGCAAAGTATTTTATGACCCCGACCCAAGGTTTTGTGAATCAAGCTTTGTCACAGCAGGTGACTTCGCCGCGCTTCATGACGTTAGAGGGAGCGGATCCAGGACAACGCATGTCTTAGATCATGCCTTGAAGTTCAAGAACGTCGTTATACTCGCTTTCGGGGTCTCAGTGCTGAGGGCTCAGCTAAATTCCCCTACAGCCCTAGAGCTTTACACCCTTACAGCCTAATCATGGTTTCAATAAACCTTTTTGCACCAACTTGTCTCTAAAACTAAATTTGCGACTAGAACGCATCTCGTCAACAAGCCCAGCTGCATCAATTTCACCAAGGGCTTCAGAAATTCGATAGCTTAAATAGTTTCTGCGTTTACTGTTAAAGGTCAATAGATGCAAGAACCAAACTACAGACATAGTTGCAATTTTGAGATACAAGTACATTGGAATACCATTGAATTTATTGATCATTGACTGTGGGACGAGCTTACGGTATTTAGTTTCAATAGCAAGTAATGGATTTGGGTCGCGTTTCATGCGGTCAGTAAATGCTGTCCAGTATTGAGCGCGACCATATTTGAAATACCAACGCCTAGTGGCTTTGAGCGTGAGTCTGCTTTCTTTGACGCTATGGAAAACCATGAGTTGCGGCATATAAAGCATTGGAATTTTGAGACAGCTAAGATATTCAAAAAATTCAACATCGTCATAGAGTGTCATACCGCCTGCTGCACTTGGTCCTAAATCCGTTCTAAAGTTGCCACAATTTTCAAAAACCTCACGGCGAATTAAAAAATTGGTACTAGTTGGATATTCAGCATAACCAAAATCACTAGTAAATGGATAAAGAGCTTCTTCGTCACCATGACTATGCCCTCTGAAAACTTCTTGACGAATTGCATTGCGTCCTTCGATGTTGACCCAACTTGGTAGAGTTGATTGCCAGGTAGGCACTGTGCGACCACCATAGACTCCAATTTCTTGATCTTGACATTGTAGTGCAATTTTGTATGCTTCTTTGAGCCAGTCCTCATCAAGAGTGATGTCATCATGAATAAAGGCAAGTAGATCGCCAGTGGCTTTCTCGATTGCAAGATTGCGGCAGTGACTTAAACCAAAACTATCGTGAGTAAGATACTTAACCGAGAGTTCGGTATTTTCTATTAGCTTATAAATAACTTCATTGGTATTATCGATTGAATTATTATCAACGATGACAAGTTCAATATCTTTTGACTCAGAAGAGCGGAGCCAGCGAATTTGCTGCATTAAATCTTCGAACAACTCTTCAAGTTCGGTTGATCGATTAAATGTGCAAATGATAATACTAAGTTTCATGGTTTCATAGGGTCGTATCCTGACATCGGACATTTTTATGTCGATCTTTAGCTTAAGTATAGTATATTATCGATTAAATGTCCGATGTCAGGATACGACCCTATGAAGCTTGAAGACTTTAATTTTGATTTACCTGAGCAACTGATAGCATGCTATCCATTAGAGCGCCGTGATGAGTCGCGTTTATTGCACTACTCTTGTGATACAGATTCGATGGAGCATAAACAATTTGTTGATATTCTGTCTATTTTGAAGCCTGGTGATTTGATTGTGAGAAACAATAGTCGTGTGCTTGCCGCTCGTTTTGTGGTGGATACTGATACTGGTTCAAAGCTAGAAATTTTGCTTTTGGATCCTGTCACCAAGTCAAGCTACAAGGCCTTGGCTGGTAACGCCAAACGTATTAAAGCAGGACGTCGATATTTTTTAGATAATGATCAAGAGATTTTTATTGAGCGTCAAGGCGATGATGTATTGGTGGATTTTGGAACAGAAGAGAAGTTCAATCAAGCAATTGACACCTGCGGCATGATGCCGATTCCTCCTTACATGAAACGTGAAGCTGAAGACTTGGACAAAGAGCGTTATCAAACTGTTTATGCTCGTGAGGCTGGCAGTGTCGCAGCGCCCACTGCTGGACTGCATTTCACGCCAGAGCTTGACCAGCAGCTACTTGCTGCTGGTATTGAAATTGCTGAGTTGACTTTGCATGTTGGACTCGGGACTTTTGCTCCAATCAAAGTAGATGATGTTAGTGAGCACAAAATGCATTTTGAACATTACAATATTGATCAAAATACTTGGCACAAAATTCTTGAGTCCAAAAAACAAGGCAGAAGAATTATTGCAGTTGGTAGCACTTCTACTCGAGTGCTTGAATCTGTGGCACGGACTAATGAGCTTGCTGGTGCCACTGATATTTTTATTAGCCCGGGCTTTGAATTTAAAATCATTGACGGCATGATAACTAATTTCCATTTGCCAAAATCGAGTTTGATTGTTTTGATTAGTGCTTTGATTGGAAGAGAGAAGGTGCAAGAGCTATATCAGAAAGCTATTCAAGAGAAATATAGGTTCTATAGTTATGGGGATGCATGTTTACTTCTATAGCCACCCACGTCTCCAGGGCAAAAGCACGAATATCTTAAGCAAATAATCATACAGCCTACATTCGCAAGCAATCCCGAAAGAATTAGTGATTTTTTTTGTAAGTCGCCTCATTTTGAGATAATTAAGTATCATACCAAAGAGAATCAAACGCATCCTGAAATGAGCTGGTTTTTATTTTTTTTAAGACTAATTGATTACTACCGAGTAACTACTCAGGTCTAAATTAGCTTCATTTGTCCAAAGAAAATAGCTTTACAAGCTTCAAGAGCTGATTCTCCTTGTTTTTTAGCTGTTTCTAGCCAAGAAAGAATTACTGCATATCTTTTAGCTGCATCCGAATTTCTAAAACAACCTGATACTTTCTGTCTGATTTTTGCATTTCGGATAGCCCTTTCAGCTCCGTTGTTGTCAGCCGGGACATCAGGATGATCCATAAAAGTTAGAATGCTATCTCTGTGTTTAAGCACTCTTGTGTAAAGCTTCATACCTTCTTCTTGATTTGGTGGTGCTTTCATAATTTGATCTAAAGCTTTGTGAAATGCTTCTATGATTTTTGATCTAGCTTCAGGATCACAATCTTCTTGCCAAATTTGATCTCTAACTTTCCTTGCACTCAAACTAAAATGATAAAAGCTTTGAGACCAATAGCAATTTTCTTCTTGAATAACGTATTTTAATGGTCTATCAAAGTGCACTAAGCATTGCTGATGACTACCAGCCTTTGTATTGTTCTGCGCAGAGTGACAATCATGAATAATGATTCCTTGATAATCAGTACCCAAATTCTCTTCTATCACGGCTGTCGATCTTCGTTTATCAGCAGCATAGTACGAATAGAACTTATTACACCAAGTCCAAAGTTGATAATTCTTTTTCTCCACTCTAATACCAGTTTCATCACTGTTAATATATTTGCAAGTTTTAAGCTTTTGCATTATCTCTGAGTGAATTTGCTTGGTTTCCTCAAAGGCTTTCTCCAAAAAGTTTTCAACCGTTCCTTCATTAATCTCAAGACCTAATAAATCAGCAATTACTTCTTTGGTTCTATTGAATGGTATTTTGTGACTAACATGCAGGTAAGTAATAAGAGCTCTTGTATTGTTACCAATCTGTACTGGGGCTCTAATCTGCTTTGGAAAATCTCCCTTGTTTTTTGAACTACATACAGGACAAACTTTTTCTATTTGCTGATATTCCACAACTTTAGGCTCTGGTAATTCAACATCAAACTCTTGTCTAACACTGCTAACTTTACCTTTAACAAAAACCAAATCAGTCTCACAATTAGAACATTTTTCTGGGTGACACTGAATTACTTCATCAGGATTTTTAGTTTGAAGTCTTGTAGTTCCTTTATGACCATTTTGACCTCCTGATTTATTTCTAGATTGCGTCCTTAAACTTTGGTTCTTTTTAAACCTATCAGTTGATGGTGGTTGATTACTGTTTGAGCTATCTTGTTTTTCGTACTTCGCTAAGCGTGCTTTCAATTCTGCATTCTCTGCTTCTAAAGCTTCAATTCTTTTAATTAGCGCTTTTAACTCCACTAAATCTTATGACGTACTAAATCTGAAAAAGTGGCCGTAATACTAATTATTCCCAGAAATCTTTAGATTAGCCTGGATCGCCACGCTGCGCTCGCGATGACACACATGAGTAGTTACAGACATACGCCACTTTCCAGATAATTGTTTTGCTTGAGCTAGAAGATGGAATGTAGCGGTTAAGTTTAAGTATTTGCTATTAAACAATTATCTGAGAAGCGGCGTATGTCACGCAGCGGGTGGGGTCTTATTTAGAAAAGTGGTAAAGGTTGAGACGTGGGTGGCTAAACGGGTGGCTATAGTATAATTGATCACTCATGACCAAAAAGATACTATTTTTAGGACCAGCGGGCTCAGGTAAGGGCACTCAATCAACCAAGCTTGCTGAGAAATTTGCAATTGAACATCTTAGTACCGGTGATTTAATTCGTGGCGAAATTAAATCTGGTTCAGATCTTGGTAATCAAGTCAAAGCTATCGTTGAATCTGGAGCTTTGGTTTCTGACGATATCGTCAATGAGATTGTTAAAGCCAAGCTTGGTAACTTGGATGCTTTTATTTTAGATGGTTACCCGCGTACCTTAGGTCAAGCAGAATTCTTGGCGACTTATACTGGTTTGGATTATATTTTTGATCTTCAGGTTGATTCAGCAGCTTTGACAGAGAGGCTTGCTGGTAGACGCATGTGTGCAGATGACTATAAGAAAAAATGTAAAGGTGTTTTTCATATCAAATTTAATGCACCTGAAAAAGCAGGCAAGTGCGATCTTTGTGGTTCAGCTTTATATCAACGCAAAGACGATATGCCTGATGCTATCGTCAAGCGATTGGGCGGTTATGAAGCAGAGACAGGTGGACCACTAAATCAATTTTATGGTTCTCAAGTAAT
>JABHOV010000121.1 GCA_018695135.1 Candidatus Melainabacteria bacterium
ATGCAGAGCTTGAAGCAAAGAAAAAATAAAAAGCAAAAAAAGCACTTAAAGACAAGAAAGAAAGAAACATTAGTGATGACAGTGTCTTCATGTATCTGAAAGAAATCGGCAAGATACCAACTTTAACAGCCCAGCAAGAAATTCTAATCACTCGTGAAATTCACAAAGGTGGCACAGGTGGAGAAAAAGCAAAACGTCAACTGGTTCAAGCTAACCTCAGACTGGTCGTGAGTATCGCAAAAAGATATTCTTCAACCAATATTCAATTATTAGATCTCATTCAAGAAGGCAACCTTGGTTTAATGAAAGCCGCCGACAAATTTGATCATGCCAAAGGCTACAAATTTAGTACCTTTGCAACCTGGTGGATTAGACAAGCTATCAGTAGATCAATTGCTGACAAATCTCGCACAATCAGAATCCCGGTGCACATGGTAGAAAACTCTAGTAAGCTCCGCAAAGTTATTACCAAACTTAGTAATGCATTAGGTAGGCTCCCGACAGACGAAGAGATTGCCGGCACCCTAGATATCACAATAGAAAAACTTCACGAGATTCAAAACCTACACATGAAAACTATTTCAATGTCCAGCAAAGTTGGTAGCAATGAAGATGGTTCTTCACTTGCAGACTTTATTCAAAGTGATGATTCTTATGCTTCACCAGACCAATATGCAACTGCTCAGTTACTTAAAGCTGAACTTAAAAATGTCATCAATGATCTTTCAGATGACGAACAAAGTGTCCTTATCCTGCGTTATGGTTTACTTGAAGATGAGCATCAAAAAATATACAATTTTGAAGAACTAGCAGAGATGCTCAATATGAGCAAAGACAAAGTCAAAAAGCTTGAAGCGAAGGCGCTGCGTAAACTCAAGGCGCATGTACTGAAAACCGGCAAGCTCCAAGAATTCATTTAGAGCTTGGCTTCAAAGTCCCATCTGCTGCGTTACGCGTTTCCGTTGTATTACGGGGACTCAGTTCCACTTGTATAAACTATGCGTATTTAGCAACCCTGAACAATGGCGGCTCAGTCAACTCGGCCTGTAAAAACTTAGCAAGCCTTGCATATGAACCTTTGAAATCAAGCTCTAACCTATATTCCAGTAATTCAATTCATACTTACAATGAAATAACTACCAAAGCATCCCTATGATAAAATAAACGCATGAAGCAATTACTTGTTCTATTTCTCTTACTTTCACTAGCCCCAGCCCATGCTGGCGTGATGAAAGCAAGCGGCTCCCGTCAATGCGCTCTGACCAAAAACATAAATATAGATGAACTTGTTGATAGTGCAGCAATCATTTTCCGTGGTAAATTAGATTCCATTAGCCAGTCAGAATCAAACGGATTAGCAGTTCGTCAGCTCCATTTTAAAGTATCAGATCCAATCAAAGGAGTTGATAGCAAATTACTCACTCTTAATGAATGGGCTTCTGTCAAGAGTCCCTTTGTTGAGGATGTCATTAAAAATAAGCCTTACGTATTTTTCTTTCATGAGCCAAGCAAAATTGGTCTAACTTCATTAATTGGAATGGAACAAGGGCTGGTCAATATCGACAGAAAGAATCGCCTCAAATACTCTAAGCGACTAGGATTAAAGAAAGTCAGAAGCTATTTCTTTATGAAAAGAACAACCGAGCTTGAGTTAAACGATTATCAATCACTCAAAGATTTTTGCAAGCAATAATTTTTGCTACAATGTTGTAGATGACTGATTTCAAACAAGTTAAAGAGAAAGCCAATGAGATAAGGATCAATTCGCTCAAAATGGTGCACGCAGCAAACTCAGGACACCCAGGTGGCTCTCTTTCAATTGCCGATATTCTTGCAAGCCTTTATTTTGGTGGTCATCTCAAACACAACCCCAAAGATCCTGAAGATCCCAATAGGGACATCTTGGTTCAAAGTAAGGGACATGCATCGCCGGCTCTTTATTCTTGCCTCGGATTAGCTGGCTTCTTTCCTATCGAGGACACCATGAGTTTCCGTCAGCTCGGTTCTCGCTTTCAAGGTCATATAGATAGAATGAGAGTACCCGGTGTTGAGATTTCAACTGGCTCACTTGGTCACGGGCTTTCCAATTCTGTTGGTATTGCATTAGCTGCCAAACTCGATAATCATCCGCGCAAGATTTTTACAATACTTAGTGATGGCGAACTCCAAGAAGGCTCCAACTGGGAAGCAGCGATGTCTGCTGCACAATTTAAATTAAGTAACTTAATTGCTTTTGTAGATCGCAATCGCATTCAATTAGATGGTTGGACAGAAGAAACAATGGGCTTAAACCCACTTCCTGACAAGTTCAAAGCCTTCAATTGGGAAGTCATCGAAATTAACGGTCACAACTTAGAAGAAATAGATCAAGCATTAACTAAAGCAGCAGCGCTTGGTACTGGCGAAAAACCAATCATGATTATTGCCAACACTATCAAAGGCAAGGGCGTTAGCTTTATGGAAGATCAAGTAGCTTGGCATGGAGTAGCGCCGAAAGATGCTGATCTAGCAAATGCACTAAAGGAGCTAGTTTAAATTATGGGTCAACAATTAACAATGTCAGAAACGGGATGGAAGCTTGGAGACATGGCAGCCACGCGAGAAGCCTACGGCAAAGCGCTCAAAGAGCTTGGTGACAAGAATCCCAATGTAGTTGTGCTTGACGCTGATTTATCAGGCAGTACCCAAACTAAGCATTTTGCAAAAGCACATCCAGATAGATTTTTCAATATGGGCATCGCTGAGATGAACATGATCGGCACTGCAGCTGGGCTAGCTCGCATGGGCAAAATTCCTTTTGCTTCAAGTTTTGCAATGTTTGCTGCTGGTAGAGCCTGGGAGTTTGTTCGCAACTCAGTTGCTCACAATCATCTCAATGTCAAGGTTTGCGCGACACATGCTGGACTTACAGTTGGCGAAGATGGTGCTAGTCACCAAATTATTGAAGACGTTGCAATCATGCGCGTCATCCCAACAATGACTGTGATTGTACCGGCTGACGCTATTGAGGCTTATCAAGCAATTTATGCAATCGCAGAATACGACGGTCCTGTGTACGCAAGACTCGGTAGAGCCAAAGTACCAGTGGTGTTTGATGAGAACTATCGTTTTGAAATCGGTAAAGCAGCTACTTTAGTAGAAGGTGGCGATGTGAGTTTGATTGCATGTGGCGTGATGGTTTATCGCGCGATTGAAGCAGCTAAAGAACTTGAAAAACAAGGCATCAGAGCGGAAGTGATTAATATGGCAACTATCAAACCACTAGACAATGCTGCAATCATCAAAACTGCAAGCAAGACTGGTAGAGTAATTACTCTTGAAGAGCACAATGTAATTGGTGGGCTCGGAGATGCTGTTGCCTCGGTACTTGCTGAAGAACATAATAGCAATGTGATTTTTAAACGCATGGGCATTGAAGACAAATTTGGACAATCAGGTGATGGGATGGCACTACTAGATCACTACGGCTTAGCTGTCAGTGACATAGTTGCAGAAGCTACACGTCAATGCAAAGCATAAGCAAAGTTATATTTTGTTACGCCTTACTGTGCCTCAGCAACTTCATTGAGCTGCCGTTTTGGGCTTTCTCGGGTGATAGCTTAGTAGTTTATGATTATCGCCTTCTTTATATAACTTGTTTTATTCTTAGTCTTGCTTTCAAAAACAACTATACCTTTATCGCTTCTTGCCTCTATATCGTTTCAGGCTTAGCTGGCTTACCGATATTTGCTTTTGGTGGCGGCATAGAGTATATTTTTGAACCGAGCTTTGGTTATATCCTTGGGATTTTAATTATTAGCACCTTGGCTTTTTATAGCAAAATACATATCCCAGAAATTGGTGTGCGCACCTTTAGAGACAAAAGCATACTGCCCTTAATGTCTATTGTCTTTGCACATGCACTGGGCTTGGTTTACCTATTAGTCACTCAGAGATTGGATTTAGACCACTTTGCCAGCATGACTTTGTATCAAATCTTTTATGACTTATTTATCGCTCATCTTGTAATCATTTTGATACCCTAAGATAAGCTATAATTGGAATTATGGATGAAACAGAAAAACTAAAATTCTTAGTTAATGATGAGGGCAAAAAGTCCCACGTCGTATTTCCTGTTGATTATTTTCTACAATTCTTTACTCAAGAGCCCCAAAAAACAGAAACTAATAAATTAGTAGTAGAGCTAAATCAAGATATGTTTGAAGCAATTGAAGGCTTAATCGAAGACAGAGGTTTAGCAAAAGCAATGTACGAAGTAGAGAATGAGGAAGACATGGGTTCAGAAGAAGCTATTGCTTATTTAAAAGAACTAAGACAAAGGTAACAGCTCAATAACTTAAGGAATTACTGACATTGAATATCACATCGTAAAGATATATACAGAGACTTCCCTTAATTGATACAATCTAAGCTATGAACCAAACCCTAGAAAAACCTACAACTAACAAAATCGGACTCAAGATACTCAAGCTAGATCCAGCAGTAGAAACTCCATTCTACGGATCAAGTGAATCAGCCGGTTTTGATTTACGTGCTTTTATTCCTGAAACAAAAGAAGTTATAGTCAAAGCCAACGGCGGTAGAGCCAAAATAGAAACTGGACTCAAGTTTGTAACTCCAATTGGTTTTGAAGTTCAAATCAGACCAAGGTCTGGACTAGCTTTCAAACATGGTATCTCTTTAACCAACACGCCTGGCACAATTGACTCTGATTATCGTGGTGAGATTCAAATACTTATGATCAACCATGGTCCAGAGGACTTTGTGGTGAAACACGGCGAGCGTATGGCTCAAGCAGTTATAGCGCCAGTATGGCAAGCAGAGTTTGAAGAAATCTCTGAATTACCAAATGAAGAAGCTAATGATAGAGGTGCTGGTGGCTTTGGTTCTACGGGAGTTAAGTAAAATAGAGGAGAATATATGACACATTTAAATGAAATAGGACGTAGCGAAGTACTTTTAGCGATGCCACAAATGGAATTAGGACTAAGGTCTGTAGCAAACACACTAAAATCACATCCTTAACTGGAAGGGATTAATGATCTTTCAGTACAAAGTAAAATAGCAAGAGAAATAATGGATCCTAGTCAAGGTGCAAAACTTGCAGAAGCCTTTATTGCTAACCAAGAACGTAATGGAGCAACGGCAAACCTTCATGATCCGGAATTAAGACGTTCAGCAGCAAATCTATTAGAAGCTATTGACCTAGTTCAAGAACAACTACCTAGTCAGGACTCTAGTACTAACCTGAATAATCTACAAAAGTTTGTGGATACAGTAACTTTTGGAATTAAAACCACAGTCAAAGACTTATTTCACATGGTCGCTTAGTTTAATTGATAAAGCCTGGTGATGAAAGTTCGAGAGCAAGGCTTGCGAACTTTTTGCAGCCTGAGTTGACTGAGCCGTCATTGTTCAGGGTTGCTAAATACGCATAGTTTATACAAGTGGAACTGAGTCCCCGTAATACGACGGAAACGCGTAACGCAGCTATCGAGCTTTCAGGACAGGGTTTTCTGGATAACTTCATCAATCTTAGTCTTGTCAACCGAACCAACAAGCTGCTCAACTGGCTTACCGCCCTTAAAAAAGATCAAGTTAGGAATAGAATTAATTCTGAATTTAACAGCAGATTCAGGATTGTCATCGGTGTTGAGTTTAACTACTTTGACTTTACCAGCATATTCTTCAGCAACTTTGTCTACAGTAGGAGCAAGTGCTCTGCAAGGCCCGCACCACGGTGCCCAAAAATCTACCATTACTGGGATATCTGATTGCAATACTTCTGCTTCAAAATTACTATCTGTTACTTCTGTTACCATGTGGTCAATTATAACATTACAAAGCGGTAAGGCTCTAAGGGTGTAGGGCTGTAAAGCTGTAGGGGATTCCAAATAGTTTTAGAATTTTAGAGCCTTACACCCTTACAGCTTTACAGCCCTACAGCTTTTAAAACAAAGTTTTAGACATATATATCAATAATCAATCCCTGCAACTCACCAAGTGAATCAACAAGCGAAAGCTCAGCTTGCTCAGTAGCCAAAAGCTCTTCTGCCAAAGCATCAAGTTTGGAATCAACAATATCTATACGTTGAAAATTATCGTCTTGGCTTTGAGAGTCATAAGCATGATCGCGAATATCAGCAAGAAAATCCTTCAAGTCATTGACGTAAGATTTCACATTGGCATCAATAGGATAATGCAATACAATCACGCCTTTGGCACGAAGACCAGCCAAGCGGTCTTGCATCGCCTCAAATTCAGGCTTCTGTTTAAGCTGGGGTTCAGCAACCGCCTTTAATCTCTCCAAAAAATTAGGTTTTTTGATTGACTTAGTACTTGCTTCTGTCAATTTGGCTGAATCAGCCACCTTGGAGTCTGCATCTGTAGCAGCATCCTTGGCACTGGGCCTTTGGAAAGCATCAAGGGAATTATTGCCAATTCCGGATATCGCATTAAGGGACATATAGACAATTTCCCCAAGGAATCAAGGCTTTGAACTAATCTATATGTACTATTTATTAAAATTCCTATGCTATTTACATTATTTTTAGCAAAATTTAGGGTTTCAGGCTGAATCCTTAGCCAAATTGCTAAAAAACCATGTATATCACATAAATAACAGGCTATATTTGCTAAGATTTTGTGCTTATGGCAATTGAATTACAAGTTAGACCCAGAGAAAACAAGAAAGCTAGGGCTCTTAGAAGAGAAGGGCAAATCCCTGCAACTATTTATGGACCAGAAATTGAGCCTATCAATCTACAACTTGGGGCCAAAGATTTTTCACAAGTACCTTTTGCTGATTACACTCACCTTATCGATCTTAAAGATGGTGGAGAAGGTCACGAAGTACTAATCAAAGAAATCCAAAGAAATTACGTTAGTCGTGATGTTCAAAGTATTCAATTTTACAAAATTAAACGTGGACACAAAGTTACAACGAGAATCGCATTTAAATTCATCGGTGTTTCACCTGCTGTCAAACTTGGTGCTGCCTTCGTTATTGGTCACAAAGAAGCTCACGTTAAGTGTCTTCCAAAAAACATTCCTTATTCAATTGAAATTGATATATCTGTTCTTAAAGAAGACGGAGACCACATTACTTTTAGTGACCTCAAGCTTGACCCAGAACTACTTGAACTTCTTGATCCTGTTAAAGAGATTATTTGTAAAGCTCAAACTAAACGTACAGATCACACTATCGAAGCGACTCCTGCTGAAGAAGCTGTTGCCGCCGAAGGTGAAGCTACTCCAGCTGCTGGCGCTGATGCTGCTGCAAAGAAAGCTGACGCTTAAGATCGTTTCCTAAACAGCTTCCGAAAATACCCAATTGATTTATGACAACAAGTCTGCATATTGAAAATGATCTAGAACAACAATTTCTAGATTTATATCAGCAGCTCAATCCAGCTCAAAAAGAAGCGGTAGACAGTACCGAAGGTCCAGTGATGGTTATTGCCGGTCCTGGCACAGGCAAAACACAAATCCTGGCAATGCGCATCGCCAATATCTTACGTAATCCCGATCTGCAAATTAGTCCGCAGAATATACTCGCACTGACCTTTACCGAAAGTGCCGTCACTGCTATGCGCAATCGCTTGATTAGTATCATTGGCACCGAGGCTTATTACGTCCGCATTCACACCTTTCATTCTTTTTGTAATGAAGTGATCAAAGAGAATCCTGAGAAATTTTTTACTATTAATCCAATCTCCGATCTTGAACGTATCCAAATCTTCAATAAAATCATTGATAAACTTGATCCCAACAGTCCTGTAAAGCCGTTTGGTGACCCATATTTATATCGTGGCGACTTGAGCAATCTAGTACAGGTGCTCAAGCGCGAATCCATTGATGTTCTTGCACTCAAAGATGCAATTCAAAGACTCGAAAGTTTTCTTGGTAGGAATAGTGAACTGATTGAAGCCTTTGTAGCAAGAAACGCTCGCACTATCAAAGAAGAGGATTGTGATTTATTTTTAGAGCAACTTTATGTAGCTAATCAAAACTCTGAATTCACTAAATTGATTAAGGAATATTACCAGAACGCAGATAGAATTACGACATTCAAAAAAAACCTCAAGGATTTTTATGAAAAGAATCTCAAGCTCATTCCTAAACAAAAAGAACTATGTCACGTCTATAAGGAATATCAACAAGAACTTAAGAGCCAAAAGCTTTATGACTTTGAAGATATGATTCTTAGAGTCATTAATCAATTTGAGAATGACCCTGACTTATTAGCGCGTTATCAAGAGCAGTTTCTTTATATTCTGGCTGATGAGTACCAAGACACAAATGGCGCCCAGAACCGCATATTGCAATTATTGACACAGGCAACAACAGAGTATCAAAAGGATCCTAACATCTTCGTTGTAGGAGACGATGATCAATCTATCTATCGGTTTCAAGGGGCATCTGTTGAAAATATCATTCATTTCTACCAGTCTTTTGAAAATACAATCAAACTTATAGTCCTTAGTCAAAACTATCGTAGTCAACAAACTATTTTAGATATTGCAGACTCAGCCATTGACCAAAATCAAGCCAGAGTCTCCAAACTCATACCAAGCATCAACAAGAGATTATTGTCAGCTGGCAATGCCGCCAATTATCCACTTGAGAAAATCCAGCTCATCAAAACTCTTAATCAAGAAGACGAGCTTCATCATATCGCCGGCAAAATCAAAGAGCTAACTCAAACTGGCACCCCTGCTCAAGAAATAGCGATTCTATTTAGAGAAAATAAAGAAGCGATTGCAATCATGGATATATTGGCAAGACTTGGAATTCGCTCCAAAATCGACTCTGGCGACAACATACTTGAAGACAGAAATATTCAACAGCTTCTTGATTTACTCACAGTTATTAACAAACCAGAAAGCAATTCTGCTTTGCTATTCAATGTGCTTAATTATCAATTCATCACAAATTCTCAAGACTTCAAAGACGCTGGAATAACAACTAGAGATGTTTTTAACGCCAACCGCATTATGCCAAGAAGCCCTGAACCAAAGGCATTCATTGATGTTCTACTTGATAGTCACTTGTTTAAGAATTGGGCTGACAAAATCATTACTTACAAACAACTCTCCGCTAACCTCAAGCTTGATATCCTAATAGAAAATATCATCAAGGACTTTGGTTACCTAGACTTTGTGCTTAAACAGCCGAGCTACACCAGCAATATCAGTAAGCTCGATGCTTTATTTCAAGAGATCCGCAACTGCACTGAAATGAGCAAAAGATACAGAGCGGAAATCAACAAAGAAGCAAAACTCCAAGATCTAATTGAACACATCAATCTCATTTACAGCAACGGGCTTAAAATACAGTCCAGGACGACTAAGCTACAGGGTGACTTTGTTAGATTAATGACAGCTCACCGTTCTAAGGGACTAGAATTTGAGCATGTCTTTGTAGTTAATTGCCGTGACAAACTATGGGGAAATAAAACAGCCAGAGCCAAAATCAAATTACCACCAAACCTAATTCAAGAAACCGAGTCTCTTTTGATTGACAATCAAAATGAAGACGAGCGTAGACTATTCTATGTGGCAATGACTCGTGCCAAGAAACAACTCTATATCTCACATCACCTCAAAAACAGCAGCAATAATGACACCGTGCCTTCGATGTTTGTTTCTGACTTAAACAAAAACGAACTTGTCGAAGTTCAGAATCTAGAAGCAGAGTCCCAAAGCCAAACCGCTCAAGGAGAGATTCCTGTGCAGTTTCAAGAAGCAGATGATTTTGCCATCATTGACGCTCAAGAATATATTACTGGCTTACTAGAGAATTACAAACTCTCAGTAACTCACCTCAATAATTATCTAAGTTGTCCTCGCAAATTCTTTTATCAAAATCTATTGCGGGTGCCATCAGCCAAAAACAAACATGCCAGTTTTGGTACTGCCGTTCACGCGGCTCTATTCGATTATTTTGTCGCTCTTCGTCAAGATGATACAAACAATGCCAATTTGGAATATCTGCTTAAACAGTTTGCCGAACATCTAGAGAACGAATACTTAGCAGAACAAGAATACAAAGACACACTTGGTGTTGGTATCGAAGCACTCACTCAATACTTCAATCATTATCAAGCGGGTTTCATTAAAGAGATAGAGCTTGAATATGATTTTAGTCACAAAGGTATTAATTTAGATGGTATTGAACTAACCGGAAAGCTCGACAAAATCGAGATCGTTGAGGATATCGCCGGAGTTAAAAAAGTCAAAGTGATCGATTACAAAACTGGTAATCCAGATGGCAAGTCCCAAGCTCTTAAACCAGGCGGTGACTACCATAGACAAATTGTTTTCTATCAACTACTTTGTGAGCTTGGCTATAAAGACAAACTCAGTACATTTAAAATGATCAGTGGTGAGATTGATTTTATTCAAGCAAGCAAAACCAAAGGTTTTGTCAAGAGCACGATTGAAGTAACGAATGAAGATCTTGACGTGATTAAAGCTGAAATCAAAACCATGTATCAATCAATACAAAACCAAGAATTTGATAAAACAGAAGACCTTGATACTTGTAGTAAATGTAGCTTTAAAAATATTTGTGGGAGATAGGGTCGCTGTTAAGCTCACTACGTTCGCGGTTGCGGTCGCTCTGCTCCCTGGTTGCGTTCGCCTTTCAGGCTCTCTGGTTGCGGAGCTAAAGCTCCTGCCTCTTTTAATGTTAATCACTGTAAGAAGCAGCGAACGATAGTGAGCGCAACCAGGCACTTAGTGCCGCAACCAGGGAGCCTAAAAGGCGACCGCAACCGCGAACGTAGTGAGCTTAACCAGTGAACGCAACCAGGGAGCAGAGCGACCATAAGCAGGGATCGATACAAGTATCGATCCCCTAGAGTATAATGAAGTCATGAGCCTACCCCTCATCAAAAAAATCTTCACTACATTAATCCTAATCGCTTTAAGCTACGGGATATTTTACCTACTTTGTCAAAAGTCCAATCTCAATGTTGAGATTCATGGTCTAGATTTAATTAGTCAAGCAGAGATCCAGGACAAACTCTCTGGCTTTGATTTAGCGAATAAAGCCTTGATACAAATCAATCCAAGACTAATCAGCAAGCAGCTTAGTCTATCACCGCTGGTCAAGTCAGTCAAAGCCAAAATCCGTCTCTTTCCTAAATACCAACTATCTATCTTCGTCCAAGAAGCTAAGCCATGGGCTATTTATAGAGACTCTATCCTGGACGAGCAAGCACAAGTCTTAATCGAATCCAAAGTCTCTGCCATAAAATATCAATCAAACGCTATCAACCGTCTCTATGCAGAATTTCATCAAAGCGATTCTCCCTTACTTGAATTAATGAGCACTCGATCACTTAGCGAGGCTGAACTCTCACTATTAAAAAACTCAAGTGACAATATCAATGACAATATTGCATTGATCGCAGCTAATACAATCAACGGCGCTGATATGCGCCCACTACGCTTGATTAGAGTAAATAAAATCAATAATGTATTTTTCTATAGTGACAAGCTCAAATTTGTTACTGGAGTTTTAAATGATGAATTATTTTCAAGAGTCAAACGCCTTGATACCGTAATTCCCAAAATGATAGAACTAAACCAAAAGCAAGAACTTGCTTACGTAGATTTATCTTTGAGTACAGATGAGATCATTTTGGGTAAACCAAACTAATATTTGGACCAAGCTTATATAACGTTTTGCCTTAATTTTGCTCACTCGGGAGCAAGCTCCCTGGTTTTCAGCTACTTTCGAATAAATTTAATGTCCATATCTTATATTTAGATGGTATAAATATAAGATATGGACTCCAACTTTATATTTAAAGCCGGCAAATATAAAAAACAGAAGGATTATTCGAGTTTTTACCCTTCTTTGCTTAATCAAAATTATTACCCTCAAGACGAAGATATATATAAATTAGCGGAAGATGCTGCTATTGCTTTGGGTAAATTAGATGCTCTAGCTCATGGATTTCATGATATCGATCAATTTATCTACATGTTTACAACCAAAGAATCAACTAGTTCAAACAGAATCGAAGGAACTAAGACGGCTTTTGATGAAGCTTTGTTACCTGATATTGAAATAAATCCTGAAAGAAAAGATGATTACCAAGAAGTACAAAACTATATCAATGCTATTAATCAAGCAATAATAGATCTCGATAAACTTCCTCTCTCAATGAGATTGCTTACAAAAGCTCACCAAAATTTATTGTGTGGCGTAAGAGGCAAACATAAACTCCCAGGAGAAATCCGAAAGTCTCAAAATTGGATTGGGGGCTCTAGTCTCAAAGATGCCTTTTATATTCCGCCACATCATGATGACTTAGCAGAATTACTAACAGACTTAGAAAAATTCTTACATAACGATGCTTTAAATATTCCTGATCTAATAAAAATAGGCATTGCTCATTATCAATTTGAAGCCATTCATCCTTTCCTTGACGGCAATGGACGTACAGGAAGACTATTAATCATTCTATACCTGATCGATAAAGGACTACTCTCTAAACCCGTTTTGCAAATATCAGATTTTTTCGATAAAAATAGAAACTCTTACTACGACTCACTGACATTAGTTAAAAGTCAGGATAATTTAGATCAATGGGTCAAATTCTTCCTTGTTGGCATCAAAGAAACCAGTGACAATAGTTCACAGATTTTGAAATCTATTTTTGACATCAAACAACATTACTCGATGAAAATACTCTCCATGGGAAGACGAGCCAAAAATGCAATGAAACTTTTTGACTTGCTTTTTTTCCAACCAATCATAGAATATAAAGCAGCCTCTGCAAAACTAGGACTAAGCCAACCTAGTGTCAATAAGTTGTTTGATGATTTCTGCAAACTAGGTATATTAAAAGAAACAACTGGCAAGAAGAAAGATCGTTTATATCGCTTTGAGCCTTATATAAGCCTATTCTAATTAGAACTAAGTACTGATGAAATCATACTCGGGGAATAGAAAATTACAAGGTACTCTAAACGTGTTGTCAAAGCTTCAAGAACAAGGCTTGCGAGAGCCCGTAGGGCGTTCCCGAAGTTTGCTCAGGCAATTGTTCAGGGAAGATGGAAAACCTACATTGATGGTAAAGGAACGGAGTCCCCGAAACGAGTATAACGCAGTTATTGGAGCTTTCACAGCACGTTTAACTATTATAATAACCAATAAAACTAAGTTCAGCAGCACCAGTCATAAAGATAGTTTCAGCAACTGAGTCCCAGCGAACAATCAAAGTCCCGCCAGGAAGCTCCACTTCTATATCAGTATCTTTTTGAACATGCCCTCTCAAAACAGCAGAGACTACAGTCGCGCAAGCACCAGTACCGCAGGCTTCCGTGAAACCGCAACCTCGTTCCCAAACCACTAATTCGATTTTGGTCGAGCTAATTATCTGAGCAAACTCTACGTTAGTTTTATTCGGGAAATTCTTATGTACTTCAATGGCTTTGCCATGATTTTTAACAGCTTCGATATCATCTACAAAAGAGATTGCATGGGGGTTGCCCATGGAAATAAAGTCATACGCGAAGTTAAAGCCACTGACTTCTAGTGACAAACCCTCTTCAATGGACCTTGCAGCTCCCATATCAACTCTGACCATCTCATTATCAAGTAACTCAAGTCCAATATCACCAGCCAAAGTCTCTAATTTAAAACTTGTCTCTTCCCCGCTAAGTCCATGTTCATAAATATACTTGCCGGCGCAGCGCACACCATTACCGCACATCTCTGCAATAGAACCGTCAGCATTGTAAAATCTCCAAGAGCGGATAGCCTCTTCTGATTCTTTGACTTGATCAATAATTATCAAACCATCAGCACCAATACCACGATTGCGATCACAGATCTTACGCGTCAAAGCAGTCTCATAATCGACATTAGAGTCAGTAGGCAAGTGACTAGCGTTAACAATGACAAAATCATTACCCAATCCATGCATTTTTTCAAATGGCATTAAGTAGCTAGTACCTTGTTTATATTTTTCTTCTGCTTGGGTCATCCGGTTCACTTTAATGGATTGTATCAGAGACTGGGTTAAATCTAGTCAAATGATCAATAAATCTGGCTAATTGTAGCTGAAGCGGGGCTACTGATTGCCCCTTATATAGTTTCCCGTGAGCAGCCATGTTTACAGCATGTTGCTCGCGCTCTGGCTTGAGCGCTTAATAAAAGTTTGAGCATCCTCTGCTTCGATAGCAATAGGGCTTGGGCTTTGTAAATCTCTAGTAGCAACAAAAACGTTTTTGTCTTTGTCCACTTTAAGTATATTCTCTGCTAATTTCATCGCTCTTATTCTGTCATGATCATGGGAATCATCCGGATCCACAGCCTAATAATATCATTTATTTTAAGTAAAATAAATATTGACGCCTATATTTGGGTATACCCAAGACATATCGTGGTATATTTAGGTTATACCCAAAATGGAAATTTTAATCGAAATCTATCATAGACTCCTTAGAGAGCGAAAAAGGCCATATCTCAGAGCTTTTTATAAAGACTTTAGTCTCGACCAAAGACTAACAGGCATAGTTGGAGCCAGAGGTATTGGCAAGACTTCTTTTCTTTTGCACTACTTAGAAGAAAATTATGCCGGGTCAGATAGAGCGCTCTATGTTTCTGCCGATCATATTTACTTCTCCAGTAATTCACTTGTCTCTTTGGTAGATCAGTTTTATAAAGAATATGATGGGGAGTTGATTTGCATTGATGAAATTCATAAATACAAGAATTGGAATCAAGAACTAAAAAACATCTATGATAGCTATCCTAAACTGCAAATTATGTTCTCTGGTAGCTCCAGTATCGATCTAATCAAAGGCAAGTATGATTTATCTAGAAGAGCCAATCTGAGACAAATGTCTGGCTTCTCTTTTCGAGAGTACTTAGAAATCAAGACTGAAACTAGTTTTCCTGTTCTTTCGCTAGAAGATATCGTTTCCCGGAATTATCCACAAGAGATCTTGAGCACTTCTAAACTAACCAAGCATTTTAAGGATTACGTACAACAAGGTTACTATCCAATTTTTATTGAGCTTCCAAAATACCAGAACTATATGGATTCTCTGGTCAATATTATAGAAAAAGTCATTTACGAGGATATCAGTGGTTTTTACAATCTTAAAACTACTAACTTGGATAGCTTCAAAAAAATACTTTACTTTATTGCTAATTCTAGCCCTGGCGGTTTTAGTATAAACCAGTTAGCAAACAGTCTTGGCAAAGACCACACCGTAACAGCAGACTATCTAGAGATGCTAAGAGAAAGTGGACTTCTGAGGTATCTGCTCAATAACAAACAAGGTCATTCACTGATTCGCAACGCAGAAAAAATATATTTCAATAATTCTAACTTGACTTATGCAATCAATAACTCCATTGGCAAAGAAACTAATATTGGAACTATTAGAGAACTGTTTGTACTAAGTCACTTAGGAAATGCTGGCTACAAAGTTTTCTATGCAGAAGCTGGGGACATACAATGCGAGGATTATATTTTTGAAATTGGCGGCAAATCCAAAAAGTCTAAACAAATAAAAGACTTAGAGAATGCTTATTTAGTTAAGGACAATTGCTTGATTGCTTCCTCAAATAGTATCCCTTTATATTTATTTGGTTTTCTGAGCTAAAACTCCACCATCTCTCCTACCGCACTTCGGTCCTTCAAAAAGCTTACAACCAGCATTGGCAAAAGCATCCTTGGCAACACGGCTAGAACTATAAGTAGAAATTAAGGCTCCTGGTTTAGCCTTCGTGACAAGTGTGGCTACAAGATCTTGCTCCCAGAGCCAAGGACATACCTTAGGGCTAAAGGGATCAAAAAATATCGCATCATAGTAATTCTCTTCAATTTTTTCAATACTCGTACGGGCGTCATCCAATAAAAGCTCAAGACTATAATTACCAGATTGAATTTTCATCTCATCTTTTAGTTTTGCAAAATCCTTCATCACAACTTGCATCTCTGCTGGGAAATCTATCTTTGCAATCTCTTGGATAATTTCAATATCGTTTTCAAGTCCAATAATTTCAATTTGAATTTCTGGGTTCACTTTAAGCGCTTCGATAATTGCAACAGCCGAGTTGTAACCAAGACCAAAACAAAAATCTAAAATCTTCAATTCATTAGTACTAGCAGCTAGTTCTGAGATACGACAAGCCTGTACATGCTTCTCCAGAGCCTCTGTATAAGCACCATGCCTCGAGTGATACGACTCCTGAAACTCTTCGTTAAAATAGGTGGTTGAACCATCTGCGGTCATTTGCTCTTTAAGTTTCATTTTGGTGATTATAGCATCGTCATTGCCAGAAGCAGAGCGACAAAGCAATCCAGTGGAAAGACTCCGTCTCTGCATTAGATTGCCGCGCTCACTCCGGTCGCTCGCAATGACGAGCTATACTAAGATCAATGCAAAAACTCACTCCGCAACTCTTCAAAGACCTACTCAGCAAACAAAGCAAGATCGCCTTTTGTTTTGATTACGACGGTACCCTCGTTGAACTTGCCAAAGAAAACATAGTTCACGCTGCTCTCTTCCCGCAATCAACAGCTAAGCTACTCAATGAGCTAGTTAAGAAAGCTCCTGTAGCAATTATTACCGGTAGAGAACTTAAAAACCTCAAAGCCTTGCTTGATAATCAATTAGATCCTGCCATTCATCTCTATGGTACCCATGGTGCTGAGATGGGTGAAGACAGTGATGATAATCAATACGAAGAAGAGCTCAATAAAATCAGGGCGATCTTTACTGAAGACCCAGATATTGAATTTGAACAAAAAAGAATCTCAATTACTATTCATTATTTAAATCATCCTCAGCCTCAAGAACTTTTAAATAAATTAAGAGAGCTGGCGAAAAACTACAGCAAGATTTTTCGTATTCAAGAGGGCAGAGACTTTTTTGAATTCCTGCCTGTCAATGTTAATAAGGGAATGGCAATCCTAGACGCCTCCCGCAAATATCTTGACCATTATTTTCTTTACTTTGGCGATGACTTAACTGACAATTTTGCTTTTAACGAAGTCAACAAGCTTGACGGCTTATCTTGCCAAGTTTCTGCACGTATTAAAGATGGTCAAGCTGGGTATCTTATAGATAAGGTCACTGATTTACACCAACTGATAGCTTGCTATCTGGATCAATAGACTGGCCGCAACTAGGAAACCAAAATGAGTACGTCAACCAAAGAACTTAAAGAGCTTTCAGCTTACCAATTATTACAACGTAACAAGGCTTCACTCAAAGAAGCATTACAACTCTTAATCAATGCCAAGCGCGAACTCAATCCTGAGTTTCTTGATCAAAGTCTCATCAACTCAATGAAGACTGGCTGGCCAAAAGACCAAGCACTGCCTTTACTTTTTTCACAAAACCAATTATACGTAGCCTGCTCCGAAGCTGCGGAAACGGAACTAGCAGCCAAGCTCAAAGCACTAGCCGGTAGTTCAGAACTCAAATTAATTAAAATAAACCAACGTAGTTGGGACTTTGTGCAAAATCAAGACAAGGGTAGTGGGGCTAACAACGGCGGTAAAGCAACTGGACAGCTTGGTGCTCACTTAACAGAATCACTTGCTGTAATTCCAGAAATGAAAATCAGCGCCACTGATGAAAATTCAATTGGGAACGAAGTTCGAAGAATATTGCTGGAAGCTGCTGCATCTGGCGCCTCTGATATTCACTGGGAGCCTTACGAAAACGTACTGATAGTCAGGTTTAGAATAGATGGTGTCTTGAATGATATTTGCAAATACAAATGTGACCCGCAAAATGATTATCGCAAAATTATTTTAGCTCGTATCAAAATTATTGCCGACCTTAATATCGCCGAAGCTCGAATTCCACAGGATGGTAGAGTAACAGAAATCATCAATGGCTCAAAACTAGACCTTCGTGTTTCAACTCTCCCAACTCTTCACGGCGAAAAATGCGTTGTACGTTTATTACCTCATGACAATTCATTTCTTGAACTTAGTGATCTTGGTATGCCACAATCAATTATTCCTGGTTTTGAATCATGGCTTACTATGTCACAAGGCATGGTACTGATTACTGGACCAACTGGTTCTGGTAAAACAAGTACTCTTTATACGAGCTTGGCAAAATTAATAGACACCACCAAAAACGTAGTGACTGTTGAAGATCCTGTAGAGTTTCAACTAGCTAGAGTAAATCAAGTACAAGTAAACGTCAAAGCAGGTCTTACCTTTGCAGCCGGTCTTCGTAGTATCCTCAGACAAGATCCAGATATTGTGATGATTGGTGAGATTCGTGATAAAGAAACCGCCGAGATTGCGATCAAAGCCGCACTTACTGGTCACTTAGTTTTAAGTACACTGCATACCAATGATGCGCCGAGTACGATTACCCGTTTGATAGATATGGGAGTGCCACCTTACCTTGTATCAAGTGCCTTAGTTGGTGTTATGGCTCAGAGACTCTTACGCCGCGTCTGCTCACATTGTAGTTATGAATATCAATCAACAGAAGAAGAGAATACGCAATTAGGTATTAGCGAATCGATTAGTTTAGTCAAAGCCAAGGGTTGTCAAAATTGTAATAATACAGGATACTCAGGTAGAGAGGGTATCTTTGAAATGATGCCGCTAACAGAAGAAATGAAGCAAGTTATTTCTAAGGGAGTTGATGTTGAAGTACTCAACCGCTCTATGACAGAAATGGGTATGCCTACTCTTTATAGCGCTGCCGTGGTAAAAGTCCTCGAAAAGAAAACTACAGTAGAGGAATTAATAAGGGTAGTACCTCCAACAAGATAAGTGGGTCAGTTTAACTGAATGGTAGACGATAAAAATTCCGATGACAAACCGTCATTTTTTGACTTCTCAGATGATGAGGCTAGATCTTGGCCGCCTACTGACTCTCATCCAACAGAGGACGATATCGAAACTGCCGCTATTGAAGAGCCTGCCAGTCTTGAAGATGCAACAGTTGAAGCAGAACTTCCAAGTCTTAAACCTGAAACAGCCAGCTCTGAACCCAAAGAATTTAATGTAGAAGATTTGTTCTCTGATGACTTAGAAGAAGCTGCAGCAGCAGAGCCTGAACTTAGCCCAATAGCAGCAGTAGAAGAACCTAGTAGTTCGGAAGATCTCTTTCCCGATTTCCAACCGATTCAAAAAAATGAAGAAGAAGAAGAAGAAGAAGATATTGACTTTGATCTCACACCAATCGATCACGAAGAAGAAGAGCTTGAACTTATTACAGATCCCTTAGTGAGCAAGCTTACAGAAGAAGTTGAAGAGTTTGATTTTAATGAAGAGCCCGAAGAAGTTGCTATTCCAATCAATAGTCAAGAACTTCATCAAGAAAGTGTTGATGCTTTGTACAAGGACTACTCTGCCCAAGCAGAGCCTGAGCCAATTATAATTGAAGAAACAACCACTCTTCCATTCCGTACTTTTACCACCTATGACTATAGCGAAGATGGTATCAATGAAACGGATTTAAATGAAGAAGAAGACAAGCCTGCTGTTAGCAAAAATGTACTTATACTACTTAGTGTCTTTATCCTTATTGGTGGATGGTATGGATATCAATCTATTTTCTCAAGAGACCTCAACGCCAATAAGGGTCGTGAGCGTCAAAGCAAACGTAGAAAACAAAAATCGCTAGTACTAGCAGAAAAAATAAAAATCCCAGTATGGGACTTAAGTAACCAAGAATTCACAAGCGTGGCAAGCGAAAACACTCTTGTCCAAGATATTTTTTATGCCGCCGGACGTGGCAATCCTTTCTTATTGCCGGATTCTGTTATTGCAGAAATGATGAAAGCTGCTGAGCTTGAATTGATCAACAAACAGAAACCTAATACTTATAGAAGAAGAGCATACCGCGCAACTCTAGTTGGCGTACTAACTTCAACTAAAAGCACTATCGCTTTAGTTAAGTACCAAGAAGCAGTTTTTGATGTGCTTGAAGATACTTCCAAAGACAAAATCATCAAACTTGCAACTAAAGCAATTGACAAATCCAAAGAAAACGTTCAAGAGATGGTTGTTGGTTCTTATATCGGACCTTGGCAAATCAAAGACATTGAAGCACCTGAGGATGCATACATTGAACCAAGAATCACCGTAGAGAATAATTTCCAAACTAAAGTCATGAGCATGGGCAGAGCAATTGAGTTGGGTATCTTCGATGAGGATGGGAATCTAGACAACCTTGAACAACCAGTTGATGAAGTATCTTTAGGTGAGTTTCCCTGGTAACGACCAGTTACGTGCCCTTAAGCAATTTCTTTAAGGACACGCTGAAAAACGAAGTTTTTCTAGTCGGGTCCATGAAAAAAGGTTCTG
>JABHOV010000038.1 GCA_018695135.1 Candidatus Melainabacteria bacterium
AATCAGCCAAGCTAGTTTTCTTCACAGTCCCTTTTTTGGTCAGCATACTCAAATAAGTACCCTCATCAAAATCACGAGTTGGAATTACAGAAGTAATTTCATCATCTGCTTTAATACTAATAAAGTTCACCAAAGCCTGTCCCTTAGCCTGTCTTGAACCCTCTGGTAAATCATAGACCTTGGTACTGTAAACCTGTCCTTTGTCAGTAAAGAACAATAAAGTATCATGCATCGAAGTTACAAAGAAATGTAATAAATCATCTTCATCTCTGGTTTTAATACCACCCTTGCCTTTAGTCGCACGGCGTTGGCGCTCAAAAGTAATTAATGGAATACGCTTAACGTAACCCTGCTTAGTTATAAAGATAGCCATCTTTTCATCGGCAATCAAATCTTCCATAGACATATCATCACCAGTACCTCTGATAATCTTAGTCTTGCGTTCATCACCATGCTTCTTGATTACTTCTTCTGATTGTATTTTCACTTGATCAAGAATTAATTTACGACTTGCAAGAAGACGAATAAGTGATTTGATTGTTTTCTCAAGCTCTTTTTTCTCTTTCTCGAGCTTGTCTAACTCTAAGCCGGTCAGACGTCTTAATTGCATATCAAGAATCGCAGAAGCCTGTTTCTCAGAGAGTTTGAATTTCTTAATCAAACCGGCACGAGCATCTTCAGTATTGGCGGATTTTTTAATGAGCTTAATCACTGCATCAATGTCACCAATTGCAATTAACAATCCCTCAACGATATGGTTACGAGCTTCTGCTTTCTTCAAATCAAATTGAGCCTTGCGAGTAACAACCTCAACTCTAAATTCAATGAATTCCTGTAAGATCTGCATCAAGCTAAGTTGTCTTGGCTTGCCATTTACTAGCGCAACTACATTAGTTGAAAAGTTTTGTTGCAACTGCGTATACTTAAGTAAATTATTTGCTATGACCTGAGGATTAGCATCACGCTTGAACTTAATTACAATACGTCTACCGTCTCGTCCAGACTCATCATTAGCGTCAGCAATTCCAGTAATTTTCTCATTCTTAACAAGATCAGCAACCTTGGTAATAAAAGCCTCTGCACCAACCAAATAAGGTAACTCAGTAATTACCATTGCTGTCTGTGATGAATTTTTGCCCTTGGCAATTTCTTCAATTGTATAAGTACCTTTTTGTTTGATACCACCTTTACCAGTCGTGAACGCATCTACGATGCCATTAGTACCAAGGATTGTACAACCAGAAGGGAAGTCAGGTCCTTTGATGATCTTGTTCATCTCTTTAAACTCCATCTCTGGATTATCAATTAAAGCGATTACTCCATTCATTACTTCTGTTAAATTATGTGGCGGAATATTCGTCGCCATACCAACAGCAATACCAGTGGAACCATTAACCAATAGTCCTGGTATTTTAGAAGGCAATACTTTTGGTTCTTTAAGCGAACCATCAAAGTTGTCTACAAAATCAACTGTCTCTGATTCAATATCAGTAAGAAAGTCGACTGAAACATTTTCTAACTTAGCTTCGGTATAACGCATCGCAGCTGGTCCATCATCGAGCGAACCAAAATTACCGTGCCCGCGTACAAGTGTGTAACGCGAACTAAAAGGCTGAGCCAATCTAACCAAGGAATCATAAACAGCAGTATCACCATGCGGGTGGTACTTACCAAGAACCTCTCCAACGATACGTGCGCACTTCTTGAAGGCTTTGTCAGGGTACATGCCCATGTCATGCATTGCGTAGAGTATACGCCTGTGTACAGGCTTCAAACCATCACGGACATCAGGTAGCGCACGACTTACAATTACAGACATCGCGTAATCAATGAAACTTTGTTTCATTTCGTCTCTGATTGTAATCTCTGTGATCTTGCCGCCGGTTCTAAATAATTCTTTCATAGCTTAACTAATACTATTTTACTATACCTTTGAGCTCTAGGTTTAAAGCCAAAGGCTCAAAAGCAAAAACTCAACAAGTATTTAATACTATTGTTGCAAAAAAAAGCCCCCAACGAGTGGAGGCTTTTGATCAATTCAATTATTACTTGCTTACGCAGCTTTGACTGTATCTTTGAATTGTTTACCAGCAGAGAATGCAGGAACGCTTGATGGAGGGATTTTAATCTCTTCACCTGTTCTTGGGTTTCTACCGATTCTACCTTTTCTGTCTCTCTTTTGGAAAGTACCGAATCCGGTTAGCGTGATCTTGGTTCCTTGTGCAACCTGGTCTTTGATTTCATCTAATAACGCTGTTACTACTAGATCTACTTGTTTTTGAGTTAAATCGCCGTCTTCAGCGATTTTTGATACTAATTCACCTTTATTCATTGGTTAAATCTCCTTTGCTCTATAAGCCAACACCTGGCTATATAAGCAAATTACAACAGTTTTACGGTATTTTGCAACCCCTTATTACAGTATTTTTGCCTTTTATTTGAGATAATATGGGTATTTTCCACTAATATTAGTAAAATTTAGTACTTAAACTGCTATTATTATACGTAATACAGGCTGAGGGAAATTTTAGATTCCAATCAAAAGATACATTGGCCCGAGAATCCGGAATATGTCAATATGAGTGAATTAACGCAAAATCCGAATATTGCTGCACTTAAAACAGAACTTAATAATCCAAGTTCTAATTTGGCTCAGGCAAGATTTGCTCGCGCTGGTATTAAAGCAAATGCCGAAAATTTATCAGGCAATATCAGCGATAAAGATCTTGGTGTACTTGCAAGATTTTTGGCTTCACGACTTAATGTGTCAGAGTTTATGGCATTTAAAATGATCCGCAAGTTTGTTGGAACAGGACAAGCATCCAGTTTAACTGATATCAAAAATTTCTTTCTTGACTTTGTCAAAAGCGGCGCTTCAGAAAGAACTCAAGAACAAAACGCCAAAGCATTCGAACAACTAAGGCGCCCTGAAACACAATCCAAGACTGGTTCAGAGCTAGAGGCTACTTTCAAGCCCATCGTGAAAGATCTAGGTGATGAATTTGTTGCATATCGCCAGCAAGCAACAAGAAATCAAGCAAACCTAGTAAGTAAAGGTTTGGCAAATACTCATGTGACGACTAAACCTCAACTAAGTAATTTAATAACAAGCCCTCAAGCATTTGCTTCTTGGTTGGTTAATAATCGCGCTGCATTTTTAATGCTCAAATCCAATCCGAAATTAGTTCAACTCTTAATGGCGATCAATAATCCAAACATTGCCAAGTCACCTGTACTCTTGCAAGAAATCTACAAAATGATCACCCAGGTGATCAAACTCAAACGTGGGAAATCACAAATCGACGACATTGATGAAGTTACTAAGGAAAATCTCGACCACGCTGCAAGCATGGAAGCCTCTGAACATGAAGCAAACATCGTACATCAGCTCAAACATGTCATTGAACAAATGCCTATTAAATCACTTAGGGATTTCTTACTAGAAGCTGAGCGTTTCGCTGAAGAAGAAGTTGCCAACATGTGGTCACTTGCTCTCAAAAAAGAAAAAGAACTTGAACGCAAACTTGGTATTGGTAAGAAAAAATAATGTCAGACCAAAGAGATTCAGTAGTTGAATATATCAGTGAACGCTTCGCTCAAGAAGATGATTTACTCAAAACTATTTTAAAAAATCAAGAAGCTGGCGGTGGACCAATGATGAATATTGGACCCGACCAAGGCAAGTTCTTAGAGCTCTTAGTTAAATTAATCAAGCCTAAAAACATTCTAGAAGTCGGTAGCTATTATGGTTACAGCTCTGTCTGGATAGCCAGGGCTCTTTCGTCATTGCGAGAAGCGGACGCGACGAAGCAATCCAATGCAAAACTCCACTGCATCGAAGTATCAAAACCACAATGTGAAATCCTAGCTGAGCATTTCAAACTTACTGACCTTGAAGACTGCACTCAGATTCACCATGGTTCAGGAATCGATATCATGCAGCGCATGATTGACGAAGGCAAGATCTTTGAGATGATTTTTGTTGACGCCGATAAAGCCAACTATTCTAACTACCTTGATCTTGCTGCCAAACTAATTCCAAGTGGCGGACTCTTGCTTGTAGACAATTGTCTTTGGTCCGGTAAAGTAGTTGACCCAGAAATCAAAGACAAACAAACTCAGGCTATAAGAGATTTCAATGACAAGCTAGCTGCGCATCCAGATTTTGATTCTTGTATTGTGACGATACAAGATGGTTTGGCTTTTGCTGTTAAGAATTAGTCAACCACGCAACCAAGGTCCCCACCGGTTGCTTCATCTCTTTAAAACCATGTTCTTGAGCGAGCCTGGTATTACTGCCACCAATCATCGCTGTTGTTTCCCTTGAGTCGTAGACTGGTCTTTCTCCTCTATGACTTGAATTAGCTTGATATTGTTTGAGGTAAAGCTTACAAGCTTGCACATCTTTATTATTGATTGTCGCCAGACCAAAAGACCTACAGGCAAGTGGTCTCAGCGCATGAATCTCGCATGAATCATTAGAGCCTACCCGCAAAGTCCCATCTGCTGCGTTACGCTCCTCAAGTGCTGTCATCATTGACGGCTCAGTCAACTCAGCCAGCCCTTTCGTCGCAAGCCTTGCATCTGGAAGCTTTTCGGGTAGGCTCTTCTCTCCCAGGAATGGGCAAGTAAATTTAAATTCGTGTGGATTTTCTTTGGCACTACTAATTTGATCAACTATCTTTAGTGGTTCACCATGTTCTTTGATATGAGCTTCTTGTATCTTCTGAGCTCTTGCTTTGAACCGGGCAAACTCGTCATCACTCAAACTATTTTTGATAAACAAAAACTCAGTAAGTGACACCGAAGGAAAATCCTTCTTACAACAATCGCTACATTGATAATAGAAACAAGTATCCTGATAAATCCCTGAACGCAGCAATACCTCTTCTTGAACTTCTACTGCTTCCTGATAAATAGTTGCTAGATTATCCAATACTGCAGCGGAAGGAAATGCCTTGGTCGTAGCAAGCTTGTTTAGCTTGTAATCCGGACTAGGATTGAAATTCTTGCGATATTTTACCAGCTCGGCTTCCGCTTTATCCATTTGATCTAAACGCCTATAATACTGAGCGCGCAATCTATATTGTTGAGCCCTTAAGTTATCATCTACCAATTTAACAAAATTCTCATCAGTAAAAATCATTTCTTCTAGTCTAGATTGCCACGCCTCGCTATGCTCAGCTCGCAATGACACTTCATTCAATAAATAATCAGAAAAATAAATTACCAAATTAGGCAAGACTTCAATCTGCTGATAAAAATTAATCTCAGGAAACTCAATTAAACTGCGCAAGTCTTTATAAAGCTCGATCATTTCATAACTCACGTCATCAATCAGCTCAGGTCTAGCTTTGCGAATAGAGATATGCATTGGAACGATCTTTTGTTTATTGAGAATCAAATGCAACAAAAATAATGCTTTGCATTTAACAGTATCAACCTGATGAGGATTTTCCATCAACAGGTCATTGAGCTTTTGGTATTGTCCATTAACCAGCAGCACCAAAAATCCAAAATAATTCTTGTTACTGTTATAGTCTTGCTCCAACTCAGGATAGCCTGAGTCAGTGCTTTCAAGCAGTTCTAGAGATTCAAGCTTGTTGTTTTTCTTAGTCATCGATTACTTAGAGGCTTTAAGTCCTGATTGTTTAGAGCCCAGTTGTTTTTGCAAGGCTTCTGAACTTATTGTGCCCATATCATATGCTAATTTAGCTTGAGTCAAATTATAATCAGCAACACTAGTAATCAAGTTGAGTTCTGCTGCTGTCAGCTCCGATTCTTTTTCAATCAATCTAGCAAAAACCTCAATGCCATTTTCGTATCTCAATTTAGCGAGCCTAAGCGCCTCTGTTGAAGCTTCCTGTTCTTTTTGGGCTGCCTTGACAATAGATTTGGATTTATGGAAATCCAAAAAGCTCAATCTAAGGCTTCTTTCAATTGTTTGTAGTTCTTTTTGATATTCAAGCTTGGCGCGTTTCACTTTGGCGCGCGATTGCATGGTGTCAGAAACCGCAGTAAGTCCAAGTCCATCACCAATATCATATCTCGCCTCAAAACCAAGTGTCGTCAAACCAAACATATTATCCCAAGTCTCGCCGGTACCAGCCATCTCAGCATAGACATCTACTTTAGGTAGGTAATCACCAGCCTTGGCCAGTCCCTCCTTGAGTGCGCCCTCTCGCAATTGCATTGCACTTTTGATACTAGGATTTTGTTCAAATGCTGTTGCTAGAAAATCCTTCGCACTTATATTTTCTTCTACTAATTCCAATTTTTCAATTTCTGTAACTGCTGTTTTGTAAGAAGTAGCAAGCGGCGCGTTAATATGATTAGCTAGTTCAATTCCTGCTTTTCTAAATTCCGAGATTTGTTCGATGAGTTCTTGTTCTTTACGAGCAACCCGAGCTTCAGCCTGCACCAAATCAAACTTGGTACCGGTGCCTGCATCAAAAAACTTTTTGGCAAGGTCCTGATTAGCTTCTGCATTTTTGAGAGCCTTATCACGACTATTGAGTGCTACTTGTGCCTTTATAAGCTCGTAATAGAGACGGATTGAATCATATATGAGTTTGTTATATTCTGCTTGTTCAAGATGCTGACTTGACTTACGGTAAAACTTTTCTGCCCAAGCAAGGAAGCTAGTAGTACCTCCATCAAAGGCACGATAATTCAATCTCACACCAGCTGTTGAAGTCGTCTCATCAATTCCATTTTGAAAACTAGTATTGAGGAAAAAAGTACCATCTCTATTTCGCTTAGCAGCGTTCAATTCAACACCTGGTAAGGCATCAGAGATACGCTCCCAATATTTCCATTTGGCTTCTTGACTGTTGGACTTAGCAATCTGCAGATTGATATTGTTTGCAATTGCTTGTGCCAATATCTCTTGCAAATCTAATTCAACAGCTTGCATTGTTGATTCTTGTGTCAGGCTGGTTTGAAATTTATTGAGTGATTCACGCTGCGCCCAAAGGCCATTAGTCGCCATGGCCCAAACGGACATAAGCAACACAAAAGCACGTGTCTTTATTCTTTTCACTCTCATTATTTTGCCCCTCTTGAACTTAGACAGCTATGTCACTAGAATTGTTTCCATCAACACCGGGTCGTAACGCTGTAACGTTTCGTTACGCTATCAACACCGGGTCTTAACGAAGTAACGCTTTGCTAATACATATATACAAAGCGTTACGGTGTTATCACCCGGTGTTGATAGCGTAACGAAACGTTACAGCGTTACGACCCGGTATTAAGACAGGTGATAAACTCCTATTAGTGTCAAGCAAGCAAGCTAAAAAAATAATCTTTATGGGGACCCCTGATTTTGCGGTTCCAAGCCTCAAAGCACTCATTGCAGCTGATGATATTGAAGTGCTTGCGCTTATTACTCAACCTGATAAGGCCATCGGACGTAAACAGATAATGACCGCTCCTCCAACAAAAGTCTTGGCTGTAGCAGAGGGCATTCAAGTTTGGCAACCAGCCAAGATTTCACAAGATGAAGATTTAATTCACAAACTTAAATCATTAAAACCAGATTACTTAATAACTGTCGCCTACGGGCAAATCCTCAAAGAAAACATCCTTGAGATTGCGCCAGTGATCAATGTCCATGCAAGCTTGCTACCAGAATTTCGTGGTCCAGCCCCAATCAACTGGATGCTCTTGCATGGAGATAGCAAGGTAGGCATCACAACTATGTTGACAGACAAAGGGGTAGACACTGGCGCAATGCTCTTAAAAGACGAAATGAGCATTGATGAAACAATCAACGCCTCCCAGCTCACCGCAAGCCTAAGTCAACGAGGAGCTGCTTTATTAATAAGAACAATAAATGAGTTTACAAATATAAAACCGCTAGCGCAAGACAAGCTTGCATCCTCAAAACAACTTGCACCTTTCATGGATAAGAATCTTGGACAAATTGATTTCAACGCAAGTGAACTAATACTCAAATCAGCCAACCCTAGACAAAGTGAGTTTGAATTCAGACAAAAAAATACCGCAATCGCGATTCATAATCTGGTCAGAGGCACTTATCCTTGGCCTGGAGCTTGGTTTAAGAAAGTTAATGGAAATAAAAATGATTTAGATAAAAAATCTATAGAAGAAAAAGTGATAGTGCTTGAAACCAGAGTAAACAAAATGGAGACAAATGGATTAGGTATTGCTCCAAGCACGATCACTAAAATCAATAAGGAGATTGGGTCATTTACAGTTGCTTGTGTTGAATCTGAGCTTGAAATTATTAAAGTTAAAGCTCAGGGAAAATCTGAGATGAAAGCCCTGGATTGGCTCAATGGTCAAAGGCTTAGGCCTGGGGATAAATTAACGACGAACTAAGCTTGCAGCGAAATCACGATTAGCTGCAAATCTTGCATCTTTTCTGCTTTCTTGTAATCTCATAGCTGGACTAAAATGTGATGCTGCATGTTCTTGAACTCTAAGTCTTTGAACTGGATTACGAAAGTCTCGTGACATCTGAGTAATAGCTGATCTAGTATCCGCAGTATTACGAGCAACTTGACGAGCTCCATGAATATGCTCTGGAGTGCTTGAATGTGCAGCTGACTTAAATCCTTTTTCAAGGGCTTTACTTGCTACTAATAATAGTGGTCCTATTGCGATTTCAATCTCCTTAAATTAAATAGCTAAATTTGGTGTTACTGGACGAGCCATGCTCGTTGCCACGCTTCTTGAGTTTTCAGCAAAAGTATTCTTGTGAAAAAGATTGTTGCTGATCTCATTTGCTTGCGCTCGGGTCTTTGATGGATCAACAAATCTAACAGCTGCCGCAACAACTCCGTCTGTGAGAAGGTGTCCGACTGTTTTGCTAATTGATCCAGTTATGTTCATTTGTGTGTCTCGCTTCAATAATTAAAAGTTACTTAAAGCTAAACACAATCTTAACAAATGTATGGCTACTTTGCAATATGTATTTACGGCAATATCTACACTTTTTTGTAAATATTTTGACTAAAGCTCATAAAATTGTGAATAAAAAATATAACGAAAGACGTGATTACATCTCATCAGGACTTAATTCATCACCAGGGTCGTCCATTCCAGGCATTATTTTTGAAAATACAGTGAAAAACAATATCCCAATTAGAGTCAGCATACTGAATCCAAAAACTACCCCTTTCCACATGCCTTCAAAGATCATAAGGTCATTCTAGCACTAGAGCTTTTTACTTGACACGCTAATGCAAAACTTCTCTTGATTGTATCTTTAAACGCCACTCCACCAATATAATTACCCAAGAGCTTCAGACTAGAAGGTAGTTCATTATTAATCTGACTCATGATACTGAGATAGCCAATATTGTACTGAGGGATAGCCTGCTTAAATAATTGCTGATCAATTAGTTTAAAATCCTCAACCCTTAGTTTGGTACTTACATAAGCTTGAAGGATTCTTGATAACTCGTTTGCAGGAGACTGGGATCCAGCCACGCTCGGGCGCGAGAAACTAGTAAACAATAACTCTCTTTCTAATTGTCTCTCTGGGAAAAGCTCTGAAGAAAAAATAGTACCCATAAGACTTGAATCTGGATTAGCATTAATAAAACCAAACGCATCAAAAGTCTTAATTAAACTTGGCTTAATTAAATTTCGTCCAAGAGTGAAAGCACTAAGCTCAATATCTGCATAATAAATCCTATTCAACAGCTCACCAAGGTTGGGATAAACAAGAAACAAAAATTCAGCCGCTTGATAAGCCTTGGTCGCCAGTATTAAATGATCACAAGTGATTTGCTGGGAATTAATTTCAAGCAAATAACGTTCACCATCATAGCTAAGCAAACGAGCATCCGTCTCTCGTAGTATTTGCTCTTCACCGATATAAGTTCCAAGTGCCTCACAAAAACTAGACATGCCATTAATAAAAGAACAAGTTTGCAAAGTATTAGTTTGTTTTTTAGGAGCTTTTGGTTTTTTAATAAGACCTGCAAAAATTGATCCGTAACTATCTTCTAATTCCTTCAAGAAAGGCAAAGCAGCCTGAGCAGAAAGCATCTTAGCGTCACCAGCCCAAATACCCTTGAGCGCGTGACCTAATAAATCAGCCAGCTCTGTATTAAAACGTCTTGAGATGAAATCATGAATTGATTCATCATCACTCTGTGATTCATTAGATAAGAAAGGCTCACGCAAAACAGACAGCTTCGCTTGTAAACTCAACAAATCAGAAAATATCAATGAACTAGGACTGGCTAACTTAAGTTGATCATTCTGACAAAGATAACGCTTAGATTTTTTAAAATCATGGCTAATTACTTGATCACGAAAACCAATTGTATCGATCATCTCTTCAAGTCCTTCAGAACGGTTCATAAAAGAATTAGGACCAAATTCATAAATCGAATTCTTGTAGTTGCGGCTCTGCCAAGAACCGCCAAGCTGAGAAGATCGCTCAATTAATAAAAAATCAGCCTCAGATTTATAGGCATAACTAAGACCGGCAATCCCGGCACCAATAATTATTTCTGAATAGTGTTGCTTGAGCACTACTATATTATAGACTTTTATCTAACTTAAGAATTCACTAAAAATTGCAATATCTCAACCCTTATCTGGCACGTGCTTTGCACGGCCAGAACCTTTCTTCATGGACCCGACTAGAAAAACTTCGTTTTACAGCGTGTCCTTAGCTTAAGAGCCGACGCTAATAACTTTTTGTTTGGCTTCCGACCAATTACCTGCTCTGTCTTGTATTAATAAAGATACTTTATGAAAACCACTACTTAAATTGCTCAAATTCAGTCCACGCCTGCGACCTACAGTACCATCAACATTAGAAATCCATTTATAAGCCTGAACTTGTTTACGTCTCTCTCTACCACCAAGTCCTGCATACAATTTGCGATTGCGCCGATTAATTTTAAAATGAAGAGTATCAAAAACAGCCGGGCTAATTATACGAGTATTCGTGACATTTAAGATCCTAAACACAGGTTCAGACCATTCACCTTGAATATTTTTTACTCTAACAGAGATCGCATGAGAACCTTCTACTAAATTATTTACAACTATATCTTCTTGATCCCCAAGAAAACCATCAATATCAGAATTCCATTCGTAAGCAATAACGCCTGGGTCACTCACTTTGGCATGAATATCAACTTCATCTCCAACAACGGCATTGGCTTGCATTAAAATATCATCAACCTCTAATGGGAATTGAATCTCGGCACTAAGTCCACCGATTGTCTCGCCTGTCTCGCGGTAACGTCTAAACAAAGTCTCAACACTTGAAGCAAGGATACGAGCTTTAATGGTTTTACCATCGAGGTCTTGCAATTTGCTTTTGGCTTTGATTAAAGCTGCAACACCAGCAACTAAAGGCGCTGACATTGAAGTACCTGACTTGTAGTCATATGCGTTACCTGGAATAGTACTAAAGATCCATGAACCAGGTGCAACCACATCTACCCAGTCACCATAATTAGAAAAACTCAACTTGCTTGTGTTATTAGCGATTGCTCCTACTGAAATAACTTCAGGGAAAGCTGCTGGATACATTAATTGAGAAGTAGAATTATTGCCTGCTGCAGCCACTAGTACGATACCAAGGCTATCAGCGAGCCTGAGCACATCATGCAAAGCGGATAGTTCACCACCAGCGAAGCTCATGTTGATCACATCGGCGTCGTTATTAATCGCATAAGAGATTGCATCTATAATATCTGATGTTTTCAAGAAAGCAGAGCTACCGGTCGAGTAACCAGCTCTAAGAGGCATGATCTTAACTTCTGGTGCAATCCCACTAATACCGATTGCATTGTTTTGCACAGCACCAATAATTCCTGCAACATGAGTTCCATGACCATTCTTATCACTTGGGTCGTTATCACTTCTACCACAGTCCTCTCCAAAAGCACAATTGCTTCCAGCACCTACGACAAAATCCCAACCTATAACATCGTCAACGTAACCATTGTTATCATCGTCGATTCTGTTTCCTGGAATCTCGTCAGTGTTATTCCAAATATTGGCAGCTAAATCTTGATGCGTATAATCTACACCTGTATCAATTACTGCAACTGTAATACCTTCACCCTTGGTGATTGACCAAAGTTGTTCTGGTTTAATAAAATCATGTGACCATTGATTATGAGATAAAGGATCATTAGAAACTGTTGTTGTTGTTTCATATAAATAGTTTGGGTAAACAGCTTCTATTTCATAATCGGTGTCTGCAAAATGAGAACTATTCAATTTGCGGACTAATCTTCGAAGCTCAGATTTTGAAGCGACTTTGTCTAGCTTTAATAAAGCTAATTGCGATCTAAGCTTCAGCTTGTTGAGCTTACGCAACTTACGAAATTTGGCATGCTTTTTCTTTTTGAATCGCGAGAATAAACCTTGAGACAAATCATCTTGTAATTTAAACTTAGTTGCAAACTGATCAATAAACTCAGCTTCTGACTCATTGACTACTTCTTGTTTGAATTTGTATTTAATAATAAGTTCTTTGGTTTCAAATTCTTCTGTCTCGATCTCTGCCTCAACAGGATTTATCAAAAAACCAATGTTAATAAGTAATACAAGTATTAGGACTAATCGCTTGAAAATAGTTATAAAGAAAGGCATTCATAGACAATTGACCCTTGAGAGGGCTAGCAAAAGACCGCATAATTAGGCTATTTATTATTTCTTAGATCCTCTTAACACTGTAGTAAGAAGGGCTTTTTAAGGCTAACAGCTAGTACTTAAAGTTGATTTATAATTTATTTATACTAGTTAACGATAATGACTAGCCTTAGAATCACTGTCAGAGACTGGATTAAGTGAGTAATCAGTCACAGATTATTACAGTTATATAATCATTGACAGGGACATAGAGTGATACATGTTAGAATTCGTTATTGAATGCGGGGATACAAATATCATATAGGAGTACATTATGGCAACAGCAGAAGCAAAAACATCTAACAGAAAACTCAAGCCCATCAACGATAAAATCGTTGTACAGAAAGCGGAACCTGAGACAAAAACAGATGGCGGAATTTATTTACCAAGCAGTTCACAAGAAAAACCACTAGAGGGAATTGTTATTGCAGTTGGACCTGGTCCACGCAATGAAAAAGGTGAAAGACAAGAATTGCAAATCAAAGAAGGTGAGAGAGTTCTTTATTCTAAGTACTCTGGAACTGAATTTAAACAAGACGGCAAAGAACTTCTGATCATTTCAGAGAAAGATATTCTTGCAATTATTGAAGGTTAATCATTTATTAGGAGATAAAAAAAATGGCTAAAAAAATACTTAGAAAAGACGAGGCACGTAGAGCATTAGCAAATGGCGTACAAACTGTCGCTGATATAGTATCAGTAACACTTGGACCAGCTGGTAGAAACGTAGTACTCGAGAAAAAATTTGGTCCACCACAATCAATTCGTGATGGTGTCACTATAGTTAAAGAAATAACAGAACTTGAAGATCCATTTGAAAGTGCTGGAGCAGCTTTACTTAAAGAAGCAGCTACCAAAACTAACGATATCGCTGGTGACGGTACCACTACATCGACTGTACTTGCTGGTGCAATTGTTGAAGCTGGTATGAGACACCTTGCTGCAAAAGCTAACCCTGTTCTTCTCAAAAGAGGAATGGACAAGGCTTGTCAATTTATTGTTGATGAGTTCAAACAAATGTCAAAAGAAGTTAAGTCTTCTCGTGACATTGAGCAAGTAGCAACGATCTCTGCAGCCAATGATCCTCAAATCGGTCAATTTATTGCTGAAGCGATGGAGAAAGTAGGTAAAGATGGTGTTATAACTATCGAAGAATCTAAATCAATGACTACAGAACTTGAAGTTGTTGAAGGGATGCAATTCGATAAAGGATACATCTCACCTTACTTCGTAAACAACACAGAGAGAATGGAAGCTAATTTAGAAGATCCATATATCCTTACTGTAGACAAGAAAATCAGTACAGCTCATGACCTTGTTCCTACTCTTGAAGCAGTAGCAAGATCTGGTAGACCATTATTGATCATTGCTGAAGATGTTGAAGGTGAGGCACTTGCTGCACTTGTAATCAACACTCTAAGACAAACAATCAAAGTAGCTGCCGTTAAAGCTCCTGGTTTTGGTGATAGACGTAAAGCAATGCTTGAAGATATTGCAATCATGACTGGCGCGAAAGTAGTTTCAGAAGATCTTGACATGAAACTTGCAGACGTAAGTATCGAAGATCTTGGTGTTGCGCGCAAGGTAGTTGTCAGCAAAGACAAAACTATCATTGTTGCTACAGAAAATACTAAAGACGAAGTAACTTCAAGACTTGCTCAAATCGATAGATTAATCGAAGAGAGCGACTCTGATTACGACAAAGAAAAACTTAACGAGCGCAAAGCTAAGTTGAGTGGTGGTGTTGCAGTAATCAAAGTTGGTGCAGCTACTGAACCTGAACTTAAAGATCGCAAGTTGAGACTTGAAGATGCGCTTAACGCAACTCGTGCAGCCGTTGAAGAAGGGATTGTACCTGGTGGTGGAACGACTCAAGTTAAAGCATCTCAAAAATTAGAAGCCAAACTTTCTGATTATGATGGTGAAGAAAGACTTGGAGCTGAAATCATTGTTCAAGCACTTCGCAAGCCTACTATGCAGATTGCACAAAACGCTGGATTCTCTGGCGAGGTTGTAATTGAAAGAGTCTTGTCTGAAAAAGACAATGTTGGTTTCAATGCTGCAGTTGGTGAGTATGTTGATATGTTTGACGCTGGTATCGTAGATCCAGCTAAAGTAGCTCGTACTTCACTTCAAAACGCTGTTTCAGTTGCTGGTCAAATCCTCTTGACTGACGCAATCGTTGTTGAAATCCAAGATGCAAACTCAATGTCTGGAATGCCTGCTGGTGCAGGAATGCCTGGCATGATGTAAAAGCTATACAAGACTCTCCTTATTTAGTCATGAGTGGGGTCTTGTTTATTTTTGAATGAAGAAAGCCTCCGTAAGGGGGCTTTTTTGTTTTACAATTAATATCAAAGACAACTATTTCCAATGCCCTCTTGAGATTATCTAATCATGACTACAGTTGCAAATAAAGTTTTCGACCATCAAGCCTTTCATCGCAAAGCTGGAGATTTCAATAAAACTCTACCCGATGCCAAAGGGGAGCTACTTGGTGGATCCAGTCTTATAGCTGGCGGATTAGAGCTTTTACATCAATCTGGTCGCCGCTTACGAGATATTGAACAGCTAGTTGCAGAAGATGTTGAGATAAAACCTGCTGACTCTTACGACTTAGTGTGTTCATCAGATGCTCTACGTTCAAGCAAAGTCAATCCTTTAACTGATGCTCAAACCCAGCTTCATGCAGCTCAGGTCAAACTTAGACAATTAGCTGACTTAGACCAAGCTGATCTCGTAAAACAAGTAAATAGGACTTCAAGAGAAGATTTCAAGTCGCATATAGTCAATGGTATTGGCGCTGATGACATGGGGCAAACAAACAAAGCAGCAATTCGAGAGACTAATGAATTAACAAGCTTCGCTACTTTCTTAAAACAAACGTATCTAGACTTTGTTAGAAGAGACGTGCCCCAGATCAAATCTTTAGCTGCAAGTCTTAAAGAAAGAGTCTCAACAGTACTTAATAGAATCCAAGGCTAAAGAACTATACCTGCGACAATCTAACCCGACTTAGTTTCCCTGATTTAATCTCATCAATCAGCGGACTCAAACACTGTTCAACAACAGCATTGACTGAAATTAGCTCAGAGAGATTATAAAAATGATTGGGATCGACACAATGATTGATTTTTTCCTTAAAGATTTCTAGCATCTCATCTTTGCTGGTGTCATCATCGAGATTGAGTTTTTGCTTAACTCTATAAACGGAGTTATTGACACGCTTGCGGGTTGTATCAAACTCTTCAGCTATCTGCAAAGAGCTTTTGCCAACAAGAAGTGAAAAGATCACACAAAACTCAAACACTGTTATATTGGCAATCTCACCAAGTTCAATATCTTCTATGATATTGGGGCTAACCCATTTGGCTCCATAGCTCACAGCAGCAACTCCAGAACGAATCACATCCTTGTTTTTCAAGAACTTGCCACCAAGGGCAATTCCTTCAATGCCAATCTCATGAGCGCGATTGAGGATGCCAAGTTCGTTTGAAGCAGTAAACAAAAAGATCTTCGTTTGAGGACTATGATTCTTCACCCATAATGCCAAATCAATACCACTGTTTTTTACTCCCTGACTTATGTCAGAGAATTCACCCAGGTAACAATCTAGCCAAACTAAATCAGGTTTATGTTCACGGAAGGCTATTTCTGCCTCGGTCGTATTAGAACAAAAAGCAACCACCTCATAGTATGGTTCAAGGCAAGAAGCGATATATTCCCATAACACAGCCTGGTCCTCAACGACTATTGCTTTAGCTTTGTCTAAGGGCTTAACAAACTGTTCTTCAGCAATAGATCGAGATGCAAGCTCCTGTAATTCTTCTAAACTAATATTGCTACTCATAAAATCTCCTTTATATTAAATCTGACAAGATACTAATGGTCTTTTGTCTTTCTAAGCTATCCCGTTGTAAAAACTCATTGGCAAAAAGTCCGGTATGATTAAAATCCAATTGATATATCACATAGTCTCCTTGTTCTAGGGCTTTAACATCACTTAGTTGAATTCCTGGAATCACAATCCCTGCTAATGCCGAGCTTGTATTTGTTCTTGTTAACCGATTACTGTCAATCAATCCTTGGGCTGTTTCCTGCAAAAGCTTTTCTTGATTAAGTGCAAGATGTAAATTGATCAAGGGTAGAATCCAAGTGACTGACAAGCTTAAACCCAACAGGGCAACGAAAGCTAAAGACGGCAATGATTGCATTATTGAAGCTCCAAATTAATCAAATCTATATTGGTAAGCTCGCTATTACGGTCTTGTAAGTATTGAATACTTTGATTTAGTTTAGCGAGATCAATCTCTAAGACCTTCAATATATGACGATAATTAGCAGCTATTGAACTAAAACACAAAATCAAAGTCGTTGCAACAACTAATAAACTAGAGACTTGCATTAGAAATCAAGCTCCTCTATTTCTAGTGGATCCAACTCTCGACTAATCTGGTTGATTTTATTTGTCCCTTGATTAATTGCAGCAAGATCAACAGTGTCTGTAACACCATGAGATCTCAGTTTGCGGTTCGCTTCTATATAGATATTCTTGCTTGATGACATATCAAGATGGGGAATATCAACAGCTGCACTGACGGTTTGTTTAGAACTTTGTTCTATTTCTTGCGCCGCTAAAGCAATAAACAAGACGTTTTTACTCCTGCGTTTCTTTTTAGATCGTCCCAAGAAAGGAATAATACGGCCAAGAGGACTGGTTGACTTGGCTAATGTCTCTGACTCTGTCATAAAGGCGTTGAGCACTACCTCTTGCCCGTCTCCCAATAAAGCTCCGCTATTAACATACTCCTCGCTAAAAATAGGGATATTGATTCCTTGAACTGTTGCAACTGTAGCTTCAGCAGCAGACAAACGACTAGCTAGCTGTACATCAATCAAACTATTTTCAAGACCAGTGACTTTTAGTTCACCCTTGAAGCCAATTGGAATATATTCAAAAGTAATGGCTGAATTACCGAGACCATTATTTTGTTTAGGGATAGGGAAACGCGTCCCCTTGCCAAGTGAAACGGTCTCACCAGAATGTGTAATCAAAGAGAATTCATTCACAACTCTCAGCACTCCTTCTTGCAATAAATCATTAAGTCGCACATTAATAAAGGCATTATCAAAGACTTTGGCACTACCACTAACTAAATTCCCGCCGGTAATTTGCTCATGAAAACGGCTCAGACCACCCGTTAGACCAGAGAAGCTATCTTGAAAGACAGCAGTTACCAGATCAGAAACCTTACTAACGCTCCCAGCACTAATATCGTTAGAACCAACAGAGCCTTTAACATCAGAACCGGTAATAGTTGAATTGATTGTGTTAATGAAATCATCAGCAAACTTGGAATCCATCTCTAAAAATCTCACTTTGACGGCATAGCGCTTAGGTTCCTTTATTTGGATATAAGAAATGACTCTCTCATTTTCCGAAGCGAGTATTAAGTCTCGATATAAATTATTTGTGTCAATTAGTTTATTGGTTGACGCATAAGATTCTACGAAACTCGCATCTTCATTGTTTTGTGATGAAGTACTAGCTTGTGAGTCTACTGAATCAAGATCTTTTAATCTCAGTTGTCCGCCAGGATTAGAGAAGATTTTGACACCATGATCGCCAAGAGCATTACCAGCAAAAGCAACAGCCAAAAGAGCTTTCTTTGATGACTCAACAAGTCCACGAAGATATATATGAGCTGAATTTTCAGCATCCTCAAACTTCGTATTAACCAAATTGGCTGAAACAACTTTGATTCTCTGTTCCTGGCTAGGATCAGCAAGACCAAATAGTTTATTGAGTTGATTTTCAAGAGCTGAATAATCATCTTCTACCAAGATCTTGACTTTAATAATATCGTCACCAGCTTGGAAGGTCAGTTCACCAGTACCAGTCTTCTTCGCTTTGAGCATAAATTTGCGATAGCCATTACTCTCTGGTTTTAATTTCACAAGTTCAATGTAGTCCAAAGATTGCTGGTTGGTGCCATAGTGAGCCAAAGATACCGGCTTATCAAACTCAAGAATCTCTACTTCACCCACTTTCAATATTTTTTCAAACTTGATTGCCTTACGGTTACTAAAGTTGAGCACTGGCACAGCACAAATTGGCAATTGCAAACTTACTAAAACTAATATCATCGTTACTTTCTTCATTTTTTCTCCTTATAAAGACTCCATCATCAGGAACCTTACTGCGTCTACCATTGGCAAACTAATAATTATTAACATCACAACCACTGGACCCATCAAATAGAGTTGTACGTTTTCTGCTTGATTTTTAATTTCATCAATCTTGCTAACATCCATTTTGTCTAAGAAATTATCAAAGCTTATTTTAAGTGCGTGCTTACTAGCACCGTCATTCACTGAAATCAAGAGCCCTATTAAATCTCTAAACTTGGGTAAATCAGTCTTCCATTCAATTAAGGTTTGACGCATCCCTGACTTAGTTGACTTAGCAATTAATTTACCAAGTTCCCTTTTAGTTGCCTTGAATTCAACTGGTAAATCCTTGATTATAGTTTCAAGCGCATTAATAATAGGGGTTTCTGATTTAATCACCAAGACCTTGAGACAACGTACCAAGTGTTCAACACTAGATTCTAGTTCTTTTTTATATTGGTACAAAGCCAAATTGATTTCTAGGACAATCAAAGCTGGTAATAAAAAGCTGAGTAATAAAAATATCCAATTATGATTGATCAAATAAACTAACAAAAGCACAGTAAAGACTAAAAACGCTTCACCAATCATTTGCAACATCTCATCAAGAGTCCGATCTAAGTTGAAATAGTCTAATTCAAGTTGTTCCAAAACTGGTCTGGTTAAGACTTGTGATATTAAAGTGCCAATTTTAATCATTAGTATTTTATATAAACCAATGTTGGCTTGACTACTAGCTCCGCGGTCATTCAAGAGTGATTGACTTTGATAACTAGAATTGAGCCAAAGATACTTACTATTGGCAACAAAAATCACATAAGTACTTGACAAGCCAATTAATAAGACTAAACTGTAAACCAAAAGCATCAACCTTGCCTCCATAATGTAATTAACACAGTCACTAGATAAGCTGACCAAATAACTAAAGACGAGACAAACACAATAAAGACTCTTGACTCTGAATCCCACCAAGATAAATCAGGATTAAAACTAATTCCTGGAATAACAAAAAATAGAACGGCAAGAAAAGCAATCACCATGAAATCCATAGTGAAAAAGGTCATCATGATAATATTGTTTTGTTTTTGATTTAATGAAATTCGCTCTGCGATATTAGCTGCTGCATTAATGAAAGCCTCTTCCTGATTGCTAGTATGAATTAATTCCAGTTTCAACAACTGCGAGGCTCTAGCAAGCTCCTTGAGTCTAAAATTGAGTTCAAGAGATTTTAACCACAATGGGAAATTCTCAATAAAATTGGTCTCAGAGACCTTGATAAACTTGGCTAGTTTAGGTCCAAGCGGATATTCATCATTAAACTTGAGAGTATTAGCAACAGCGTAATCAAGTACCATTCCTGTACTTAGATTATTCCGAATCGACATCAAGACTCTTTCAAGTTGATTGAGTAGTTTGGATCTAAAGCTTGAACTGTTGTGATAAAACAATCGTGTCAAATATGCAGCTGCGACAATCAAACCAAGTAATAATCCTAAACCTGGATTTGTAAGCATTGGACCAATGAAGACGATAGAAATAGCCGTTATAAACAAAGCCGGCAATATAAACTTGAGCACCACTCCTTTGCCAATATAATTACTTAATTGGGGAATAGAACTAAAAAGTTCATGTTCTAGTTCAGCTAATTTATTGCATTGGGGCTTGGCTGATTCAATAAGCAAAGCCTGTCTATAAGCGAAAGAATAATCACGAGCTTCGCGTAAACTAATAACGACCAAACAAATTGCAGCAATTGAAATTAAAGCGATATACAACATTAGAACTTGTAAGCAACTCCTTTAAGACTTAAATAATCCTCAAACTCACTACAAACATTGACTTTGTGAAAGCCATTTGTTTCATCAAAAGAAAACAATTCAACAGATTTAAAATGTCCTCCATTCATAGAATCAAAACCTGTAATGTAATAAATCTTGATCAAACGTCTCAAGTTATCTAAAGGGCTTTGTTCAACCAAAATCAAAATTTGTACCATATCAGCAATCAAGTACTTGATGTCATCACCAGCTGGAGCAAGTGGATGCTGTTTACACAGTGCGACTAATGTATTAAGAGCTTGATCAACAAGATACTTGTTAGAACGCAAAGTATAATGGAAAGTCAAAAGCGTCCCCAAAATAGCTTGAGACAACTGTAGTATCTCCCAAGCTGCACCATCGCGCGCTTCTGACAGAACCACATAGCGCACACTGTGTCTCTTACATGCCTTAGTCAAACGCGTTACATCTATATTTTTAAGATCATCACGCTCATACTCAATAGTGCGCATCTTAACTAAATCAGCAATTCTAGGTCTTAGTTCTGGGGTATCTTCAATCGTCGCCTTGCGTCCACCAGCACTAGGCCAGTGTTCTGACAAAGCACTCAATAAAGTAGTCTTGCCTGATCCCATTGTGCCTGCAATTGCAATCGTGGTGCCAGCTTGCTGAATTGCAAGAAGGAATTCCTTCATATCAACAGACAACATGGCAAAGTCTAGCAAATTATCAAGGGTATAGGGTTCACCAGGGTGAATTCTCAAAGTCAAAAACGCTGCTTCAGCAGCAGGAGGCACTAAGGCAGAGGCGCGAATATAACCACATGGATGTTCAAAATCTGCAATCGGGCTTGAATTGTTGATACTAATACTTGCGTTATTGAGCATATTATTCTCACTAACAATTCTTTCTATGATGTTGACTAAATGAGCATTAGAAAGAAAAGGAATTGGCCAGCTAAATATCTTATTGGCTGCTTCATAATAAATATCCTTGAAATTATTGACTCTTATTTCAGTTATTTGTTCAGCTTCAACATTTTGTTTAAGCAAAAGATACAAAGGATTAGAATCCAGATTTTCAAACTGTTTAAGAATTGGGCAAATAGACAAAATAGTCGTGGGACCATAATAAATAAAATCATGAATCAACAAAACCTTGGTCCAAACCTTGTCATTGACTGAAGGTGCTTGGTCAAAGCTTAAGCGATAAACCAAAGGTGTTTTAAATAATTCATCAATAAAGCTGTCAAGTATCTTAGCTTTCATTGCCTTGGCTTGATATAAATTTGTTTCTACAATCTGTTCTAATTGTTTTTGCAAAGTTTGAGCACTCAGGCTTTGGTTTTGTGGGCTCAAGTAACTATCAAGCACAGGATAAATTATTGACCTATAACTTAATGCTCGATCAAGATGTCCAATTTTAAGATCTTGCTTAAAATCAGAGCCATAGATATCAGCTTTCTCAATCATTGTACTAAGCATGAGAACCTACCAATAAATTCAAAAAACCTGAGCGAGAACGAGCTAATCGTGAATCAAGCTTGATACCTAATCTCTGTAATAACTGTTTTGCAAATCGGTACAGTGGCTCAGACTTTGCAATATCATTCCCCTCAAAAAGAAAATTAGTTACAAGTTCAGGACTATATGGATAGATCAAAGGTACTTCACCAAGGATTTCTAGCCAATCAGCTTCTTTAAGTTTTGCGTATTTTGTATAATGGTAATAGCCAGGTGCAATTACAGGGACAATATCAACTTGGTATTGCTCCAAAACCAATTGATGCTCCTGAAACTCTTGTTTCATAGACTGTGTATCACGAAAAACTACAACTAGATTCTTTGAAAAACGCAAAAGCTGTTTATTCAAAGGCGAAGAAATATCACTTGATAAATCAAAAAGCATATTTTTAGAGATCTTTGAACCAAGTTGTAAAATCTCATCAAACAATGAAAAAGAATCTCCATCAAATTCTTTATTCAACAGGCGCAATGAATTAGCTATATTCATTAATTTACTACGCTGTTCAGTCACGTTATCCAAGCCAAGATCCTGTGCTGCAATAGCTTCTAACTTTTCAGCTAAGCCAACTCCAAAACCAACTAATTGATCCGAATATTGTGATCGTTCTTTAATAGTCCCAAACAAATTCAAATATGACATCAGTGGGATCAAAGCAGGTTTTGCAATAAAACCACTAAACCAATCAAAATCTCTAGCTTGATTAATTTCCTTAGAACGGTCTCTACTTAAAAGAGCGAGCCGTGCTTGAATCCCTAAATTATGCTTAATTGCAAAATTGTTAGAACTCTCAAGCACTAAAGATTCATGAGAATTTTGTCCCAATACATAAGCAAGCAAGATTGTAATAAAACTAGAACCTACTCCACCATTGAGTGAGTAGAAGGATGTGATATTTTCTTCCAATACATAATCACGGCTTTTCTTTGGTGCAAGTTTGTTAACAATAGACTGGATACTAGTCTCATCTTCAACCTCAGCATTAACCAAACCAAAACGACTACCTTCATTGGGACTAGAGTTGGGCAAATAAACAAAAGTCTTGATTGCTCCTCTAAAGCTATCTTTGATCTCCCTAGCTAAATCATATGCTTCCATTTTCTTAGAATTAGCATTAATCAAAACTATATTAATAGAACTATGCTTTAGTATCTCAACAGCTCGAGAGAACTTCACTTCCTGGCTTAAACTATAAGATCTATGGTTAATCTCTGCCTGAGCGAGCTTGAGCTCAGAACTAATTTCTGATTCTGAAACAAAAAGTATATCTGTCATTGTCCAAAAACCTCCTTTGTTGGTCCATGAATCATCAATAATGACTGAAACAAGGATTTAGATTTAAAGGCTTGATCAATTCTTGGCACTTGCACGAGTTCTCTCTCTTTATTTTTGTAGGTAACAATCAATCTCTTATTTTTCTTTGCTTTGACAACCGTCGAAAAATATTCTTCCGGGATAGAGACTGTGAGTTCACGCCTTGACTTGTTACTAACAGCTACTCTCAAAGGTGCCTTGCCCAAAGGCTTTGAGTCAACCAGAATCACTTTGACCTTGCTTGCAATTAATTTAGAACTAGATTCATAAACTTGATAAAGATCTACAAGATCATTTGGTTTAATAAAAACATTAAAGCCAAGTTGCGGAACGGATAGATCAATCAGACTATGATTTTTGTCTAGCAAATTAATTAATCCTGGCAATGTACCCTGAGGGGCAAGCAGTTCTCGTTGCAAAATTGAATTAGCAGCGATTGGAATACTTGCAACACGCCCTAAAATATCATCAAACCCTGTTAACTGCTGAGTCTCAGGATCAAAATCACAACTAACAAAAGATGGCTCCACCAATTGTGTCTCTGGATTTTTCCAAGACATTTTTTGAAATTCTTCTTTATAAAATACGATTGGTTTAAGATCACTTATCGAAATCACATCACCAATATTAATGTCACGCTTAACAGCCAAAACATAGATGGGTTCATAACGACTTAACTGCCTGAGTTGCATATCCATTGCAATATATTTTTGCATTAAGAATATTGCCCCAACAATAATTATCGCTATTAAAACTGGTATCAAAACCTTGCGATTTTTATACGAAAAGCCCCAGAGGAAGCGATTTAACTGACCGCTTCCAAGCTCCGAATGAATTGTACTCATTGAATTGTTCCTTATTAGACTTCCTGCAAAGTCCCCTGTCTCTTGACTAACGGAACTCGTGCTTTGCACCGCTCCGACATTTGTATGTCGACATCACTAGCAAAACACTGTTTTGCAGGATGTCTAGATTTTTGACTTCATGACAATTTAAGACTGATCGCCACTTTGTCCTTGGACAGTAGTCAATAATTCAGCCATTCTCTGATCAACAGAACTGTTGATTGCGTTGGCTGCCTCTGTAGCATTATTTGCCATATTGGTGATTACCGGTACTGATGCACCAAGAATCGCTGCTACAAGAGCACCATAAATTAGTACTTCCTTCATTGTTTTTCTCCTTTTGTTAACCCCTCTGTTCTCACTTTATCTCCCCGTGATAAATTAAATGATAAAAGCTGCTGCTTAGACTTGATCAAAGTACTAGTCATTGAAGCCACTGCCAAAGTAGCTGGTACTATACCATAACTCATTGTTGAGCTTAGAATACCAGCACTCAATGCTGATGCCATAGTTGAACCAATAATAGTTGCCACCAGCTCTTGTTTATCTTTGATCGGTCTGGCAATACGCAAAAATACATCATCAAACTCTTTGTTAGATCCCTGTTCAAGACTTACTAATTTCAGTAATAGTGATTTAGAGTCTATTGCAGCGACTGTAGCTTTTAAGTATTGATCTTGCTTTAATTTAAAAACTAATAATTCACCTATCTCTGGATAATCTACATAGCTTGGCTCTATTAATTCAAGCTCCATTGCTGCTGGCAAACTAGTTATTAAATCTGGCGTTACCACTCTTACAGCTGCTGTGTCAGATCGCCTCACCAACTTACGATCGACAAACAACAAACTAGTATCCAAACGAAAAACTGTAGCCGTATCGATTTTCTTAGGTAGCTGTCCAGCTTGAATAGTTAACAACTTTGCTATTAAAGAACTAAAATCATCAATCCTAGCCTCGTTGAGATTTTCAAGACTAATAGCACTAATATAACCCGCTCTATCAAAGTTCAACAGCAAACTAGCATCATAAGTACCAAACTTGCTTGGGTCTAATTGTTTATCTAATTGATTCAACCAAGCTATCGATTCTTGATCCAAATCAAGTTGATTAAACTCAGGTGACAAACCAGAGACAGGATTTACCAACTTAGATAAATATTCCAAATGTTCACTATAAGAAGCGCTTACTGCTTGCAAACAAAATACAATTACCAAAGCTAGCATTCTCAGATTAGTCAAGCTCAGAACCTCCTATATAAGCGAGTTCCAGTTTAAATGGATTACGATTAGCTTCTATTTCTTTCATGATGGCAAGAATCGCTTTGCCATTTTGAAATTTCTTAAAACCTAAATTAATATAAGAATTACAGTACTTAGCAGCCAATGGGAAATCTCCACGCAAACTATGTATATGAATCAAAGCTTCAGTAGAATCACGTAATAATAATTCAGTAGAATCTAAACCTGCCAAATATTGTTTCTTAGCTAAAGCAGCCGCTTCAAGATAGCGCTTGGCTGCTTGCTCATAGAAAGCTGGTCCAGATTGCTCTAATGCCTTTGCATAATCAAAACGATATTGAGCTTGTTGTGGATTTTTCAAAACTGCAAATTGGTAAGCAACAAGTCCTTTGGCAATAGATTTGAGATCGTGCGATTTTTGTCCTTGTTGAAACCAATTCTGTGAGATTGCCATCAAAGCATCATCATCTACACTTGCCAAATAACTATTGATTTTCTCTGCCTGGTCAGTACTGGCATTAGCCAAAGCTAGGTGAGCATCATGGTTCTCTGGGTTTAGCTTCAATGCTTCTCTATAAGCCTTGAGCCCATCAGCAAGATGTCCCTTGATGACCAAAGTATCTGCCAAATGCAATAAAGCACTAGAATCTTGTTTTTCTTGACTCTCAGTTTGATAGTTTTGATCTTCTTGTAATACTTTAACAAATTGACTATCCAGTTTGTCGACAAACTTGTCTAACCTGCCCTTATTAGCTTTGTGGTTTTTGCCTGTGTCAATTTTGGCTGACAAGTGGTGAATCTCTTCTGTTTCAACTTTCTTCAAACCCAAACTAGCAACTAAGTCGTCAGCTAAGCTATCTTCAAAAATCTCTTCATCTTGAACTTCATTCAATACAAGACTCGAATCAGCCACTTCAACTATATTAAATTCATAAGCAAGACCTTCCAAAACAGTTCTAGTTTGAATTTCATAGCGACTTTGTTTTTTTGGTTTGATTCGCAACTCCACTAAATTATTAAAAGACCAAAAATTCTTATTTGCTGATTTGGTTTTAATTAATTCAATTTCAAACTGTTCAGTAGATATTTGTTTTGGAATGTCGTTTGCTAATTTTGAATCATTGATCGCGACAACATATGTATCACCAATTAGTTTTGGTAAAGACATTTCTAAACTAGATTCCGTTTCAATAATTATCGATGAGTCGCTATTAAAATAAACTGACTCTAATCTTGTTCGTTCTGCATTCGCCGCTAAAGAAGTAAAATTTAATATTAGGGCCAGCAGCACAAGTCCTCTGGTTAAAAGCTGTCTCTGACAAGCTTTATGATATTGTAGTTCCCTTGTAAAGTTTGACGTTATTATTATTTGCACGATAATTCCCTCAACAAATCAATCAACCATTAAGTTAATATGAATGCTTAAGAAAATATAGTAGCAGGCTAGGAAGGAAATTACATGAAATGAAGTGTCTGCCACATGAAGTTTTCAAGCCCTATGTCAATACAATACTCTGTTTCGGTAACCAGAAAGGACTCAATTTTCTAACAGCGACTCAACAAGTAACTTAAACCCTAGGACCAGTCATCTCTTCAGCCTTAACCCAATTACTAAATTGTTCATCATTCAAATGACCAAGCGCAATCGCCGACTCACGCAAGGTCAGTCCTTTGACATGAGCGTTTTTGGCAATTGCTGCTGCTTTATCGTAACCAATATGAGTGTTGAGTGCGGTGACTAACATCAAAGAGTTTTCTAAATTTGTTTGGCAGTTAGCTGCATTGGCTTCAATACCAATCACACAATTTTCGGTGAAGGACTCACAGGCATCGCTAAGCAAACGTGCTGAATTTAAATAATTAAAAATCATCATCGGCTTAAAAACATTAAGCTGGAAATGACCTGTCGCGCCGCCAATATTAACGGCAACATCATTGCCCATCACTTGCGCGCAAACCATTGTCATAGCCTCGCATTGAGTAGGGTTGACCTTGCCTGGCATGATTGACGAACCGGGCTCATTAGCTGGCAAATCAAGTTCACCAATTCCACAACGAGGACCTGAACCAAGTAAACGAATATCATTTGCTATTTTCATTAAAGACACAGCAATTGTTTTCAGTGCACCATGACCCATTACAAGCGCGTCGTGTGCTGCAAGTGCTTCAAACTTGTTTGGAGCTGTGATAAATTTAAAACCAGTAATATCAGAAATAGATTTGGCAACAGCTACAGCAAAATCAGGATGACTATTTAAACCAGTGCCGACAGCGGTTCCACCAAGTGCCAGTTCCATCATATCTGGCAAGACCGCATCGATGCGTTGCAGTGCCTTACTGAGCTGCTGAACATAGCCAGAAAATTCTTGTCCCAAAGTAAGTGGAGTTGCGTCCATCAAATGTGTTCTACCAATCTTAACTATATCTTCAAAAGCAACTGACTTGGCGTTCAAGGCGTCACGTAATTTAGAAATCGCTGGCACTAAACGTGACAAAGTAAACGTCGCTGCTGCAATATGCATCGCCGTTGGGAAAGTATCATTAGAGGATTGAGATTTATTAACATCATCATTAGGGTGTACCGGTGTCTTAGAGCCAATCACGCCACCAGCTATTTCAATGCCGCGATTAGAAATCACTTCGTTGACATTCATATTTGATTGAGTACCAGAACCTGTTTGCCAAACGACAAGAGGGAAGTGTTCATCGAGCTTCCCTTCGATCACTTCATCAGCTGCTTGCGAAATCAAATCAGCTGTGCTTTGATCAAGAATTCCAAGTTTGCAGTTTGTTAATGCTGCGGCTTTTTTGAGAACTCCAAAAGCACGAATGACTTCTATCGGCATTTTGTCCTTGCCAATTTTGAAATTGACCAAAGATCTGGCTGTTTGGGCTCCATAATAACTAGCTACAGGGACTTGAACTTCACCCATAGTATCTTTCTCAACTCTAAAATCTGTTGTCATAACCCTAGTCTACTATGCCCGAGAGGCGAAATACCTATTAGCTAAAAATCCTTATATCAAGCCATATTTAAGGACACGCTGAAAAACGAAGTTTTTCTAGTCGGGTCCATGAAAAAAGGTTCTGTCCGT
>JABHOV010000123.1 GCA_018695135.1 Candidatus Melainabacteria bacterium
AAAGTGAGCCCAGTAGTTTTTACTATCTCCCAGAACTGGCTATAGAAGATCAACTTGAGATCAATTCTGAACTACCCATCGAATCTTTTGCCATCAACAAATTCCTCGATGCCAGGTATAACGTAAGCCAAGCGACCAATACCGAGCTCAACGAGCTCTCTAGGCACTATTACCTCAAAACCCCATCCCAAGAGCGTTACCTAGAATATTCCATCCAGCTCAGCCCCGTCTTCATTGAGCAAATCCATGTTACAGAACCAGAATATGCACTAATCAAAAACAGATCAAGTACCGACTTTGATTTAAGCAATTGCAATTTTGCTGACAGCATAAGAGACCGCTATCAATTCAGCAATGAAATAATTCTAGCAAAATCAGAACTGCGTATTGAAACCAATCTTGGGCTCAATAACACAGGAGCGGACCAGCTAGAACTCAAATGCAATGAAACAAGCTTGGATCAGTTTGTTTATGACAAACTCGATGAAGCTGGTTTTGGAATCAAGCTCAGCACTCGCTGAAACAAAGGCTCAAGCTGTCTTTGGCTTGGCTTGCAGTTTTGCTGAACTTCTTTTAACTTCTTTTTTATTCGTTTCTATTGGGATCACTTCGGCAAGATTAATCTTCTCAACCATCTGTCCAGTGACAACGATTTCCTTGATTGTTTTAGAAGACGGTACTTCAAACATAAGGTCCTTCATTACAGATTCAATAATACTTCTTAGTGCTCTTGCACCCATTTTACGTTTTTGCGCTTTTTCGGCAATAGCCACAATCGCATCATCATCAAAAGTCAATTCAACACCATCCATTTCCAAGAGCTTGGCATATTGCTTAGTTAGTGAATTCCGAGGCTTGGTCAAAATCAATTTGAGAGTCTCAATATCAGGAGCTTCTAAATAGGAGACGATTGGCATACGTCCAACAAACTCTGGGATTAAACCAAAATGCACTAAATCCTCAGCCTCAACATACTTAAATGATTCGCTAAGACGCTTGGCTTTCTCATCATCAGTAGTACTAATAGAACCGAAACCAACAGTCGAATGTGATTTAAGCCTGCGCTTGTCTATGGTTTTATCCAAGCCAACAAAAGCACCACCACAAATAAACAAAATATTGCTGGTATCAAGCTCAATCATATCCATTTGTGGATGTTTACGATTACCATGAGCAGGAATATTTGCTTTGGTACCTTCAATCATTTTGAGCAAGGCTTGTTGTACTCCTTCACCAGAGACATCACGAGTAATAGATGGATTCTCAGACTTGCGGGTAATCTTGTCGATTTCATCAATATAGATGATTCCTTTTTCTGCTTTTTCCAAATTGTTATCAGCATTTTGATAAAGTCTCTGTAAAATATTTTCAGCATCTTCACCAACATACCCAGCCTCTGTAATAGTGGTGGCATCTGCAATTGCAAAAGGTACATTGAGATACTTGGCAAGAGTCTCTACCACATGAGTCTTACCACTACCCGTTGGTCCTATCAATAAAATATTAGACTTTTGGATTTCTATCTCATCTTCTTTAGAACTAAAATTGTGGAAAATTCTTTTGTAATGATTATAGACAGCAACTGACAAGGTCTTCTTCGCTTCATCACTGCCAATTACATACTCATCAAGATGCGCTTTAATTTCTTTGGGTGTTGGAATCTTGTCAGCATCAAAAAGATCAAAGCCTAGTTTTTTGGAGATTTCTTCTTCAAGCTCAGTACTAATACCTTCATCAACAAGAATCTCATTGCAAAGGTGTACGCATTCATCACAGATATAAATACCTGGGCCTGCTATTAGTTTTTGTACTTGATCTTGAGTTTTACCACAAAAAGAACATTGTAATAGTGGGAGGTCTTTCTTTGCCATATATAGATTTAATTATAGTACGTATTTTCTGTCAGCATGACGATACTTGCTCTTCTCGGTTAACAAGATCTTCTCCACACTTACTGTCAGCAAGCTCATTTCACAAAATATCTACAATTAGATTTGTAAGACCTGATTAAGAGCATGCTGTCAGACCTTTTATAAGATACTATTTATTCTCAAGATCACCAGGACGCTTAATCACAACTTCATCAATCAAGCCATATTCCTTAGCTTGTTGTGCTGTCATGATATTGTCACGATCGGTATCTTTTTCAACGGTTTTAATGTCTTTGCCAGTGTTATAAGCAAGTATTCCATTTAATAATTTTTTCAATCTCATGATTTCATTAGCTTGAATTTCAATATCAGAAGCTTGTCCTTGAGCGCCACCAAGAGGTTGGTGAATCAAAACTCTAGAGTTTGGTAAAGCCATTCTCTTACCTTTTTGTCCAGAACTTAGTAAAAAAGCACCCATACTTGCACACTGTCCAAGACAGATCGTTACGATGTCAGCACGAACATGCTGCATAGTATCGTACATTGCAAGACCAGCAGTAACAGAACCGCCAGGACTGTTGATGTAGAAATAAATATCTTTAGACGCATCTTCAGAATCCAAAAGAAGTAATTGTCCAACGATGATACTTGATACAGCATCATTCACTTCTGAAGTTAAAAATATAATACGTTCTCTCAGTAGTCTTGAAAATAAATCAAAACTTCTTTCTCCTCTTGGAGTAGTTTCAATTACACTTGGCACATACATACTCGTTATGTTATTAGTTGTCCCATGCACATCAAAGGGATTTGGTAATCCTAAGTCTTGGGTTATTGCTCTAATGTTAGCTTTTGTCTCTTGTTTAATATCTCTGTAATCCATACCTATAAAATACCACATTTCACAACGGCTCTATCCTCAAAATTTCATCTGTTAGGAATTCATTGAAAATGTAGAATCTCACCCTTATCTGACCGCGAGCAGCTTATCTTTAGCGCTACAATTATTATTGATGACTACACTTTCTCAAAGAATCAACGAACAGCTCGACAAAAACGATGTACCTTTTCATAGCCCTGCTCATGCAGGCAAATTAAACGCCAGAGACCTCACTGAATTGGATGGTCTTGATAACTTGCAATACCCTGAAGGAGTACTCAAAGAATCTCAAGAATTTATAGCGCAGATTTTTGGAGCCCAGTCTAGTTTCCTTTTGGTCAACGGCGCGAGTGTCGGTATGCAAGCAGCCTGTATCGCACTACAAATCTATCTCAATTCAATTAATGACAAACGCCCTGTCTTAGTTGCCCGCAATGTTCATAAGTCAGTGATAGCTGGAATTATACTTGCAGGTTTAACAATAGAGTGGTTTGAACCGGAGTGGAACGAAGAGCTTGGAATCTATACTGTAATCAATCGTCATTGCGAGGAGCTTGCGACGAAGCAATCTAATGCAAAGTATTCTGGCATCATTCTTACCAACCCGACTTATGAAGGTTTTTCTACGAGCCTGGATTGCCGCGCTTCGCTCGCAATGACGGACGGACCAATCATCGTTGACGAAGCTCATGGAGCTCATTACCAATTCTCCAATCAACTTCCTGCAACGGCTTTAGAGCAAGGTGCTGATATCTCAGTACAGTCATGGCACAAAACTCTCGGTAGCTTAGGTCAAACAGGAGTCTTGCATATTTCTAAACAATGCAAAATCCCGAGTCAATATATTGAAGACTCACTACGTCTCTTGCAAACAACCAGCCCGAGTTATATATTAATGGAGAGCCTGACAGAAACAGCAAGCCTCTACGCCGATGAAGGACAAGGGATTGTAGAAGAAACAATTCGCATTAGTAAAAAAATCAAACTCAATCCATACCAGAATAACGATCCTTATCGATTTATTATTCAAGGACCTGGTTTTGCAATAGAAGAACTACTTGAAGAGAACGGGATTTTAATCGAAGCAGCTTACGAGAACTTCGCGCTTCTTTTTATTAATCCGGGGAATGATATTGCAGATATAACTAAATTGAATTCTTGCGTCGCTGCTATCAAGGGGCTCTGTCAAAACTACCAAGTTACTGAAATCACAAAATCTCAAACACTAAGCAAGAGTAATTTACGTGAAGCTTACTTTGAAGGCGATACCGAGATATATGCCCCTTGTCCTCCAGGGATTGCAAGGGAAATACCAGGTCAAAAGAGATGATTCAAACTGACTCACATGTAATCACTAAGCTAGAAGAACACAAGTTCTACAAACTAATCATTGGAGCAGCGCTCAAGGACTATAAGACCATCGAAGAATATGCTTATCTCTTCTCTCACGCTGGAGCCGACGCAATAGATATTTCTGCCTTCCCACATTCAGTCGTTTCTGCCAAGCAAGGAATTGCGCAAGCTCTAACACAAGACTCAAAGCTAAAAGAGCCATTAATTATGGTCAGTGTCAATATCGGTCAAGACCCGCACTTCAGGCGTATTGAACTGAATGAAAGTAATTGCACAGAGTGTTTAGCATGTATTCCCACTTGCCCTTCGGGCGCGTTCAAGGGAACAGAAAAAGGAGAAGAGAAAGACAATAGCCATTTGCCCTCCTCCTCAGTCCCCTCTCCCAGATTCTCGTATAACGAGAATCTCTGCTTCGGCTGCTCCCTCTGCCTGCCAAGCTGCCACTTTGATGCACTCAAATTCACAAACTGGTCAGCCTTTGAAACCAAGTCACTAATTGAGCTTCAAGAGCTTGGTGCAAGAGCAATTGAGATTCATCTTAATAATGACTTGGATGCATTTAGTGAGTTCTATAAATCAATACCAGAGTTTGAACTAGAGTCATTTTGTATTGGCTCTGGGCAAATGGACCCAGCTCAATTAGTCAAAGCAGCTGAAACTATAATCCAGGAAGTCAAAAACAAACATGGCTCAAGCAAAGCATGCATTATTCAAATTGATGGCCAAGCCATGTCTGGTGCGACAGGACAAAATACTGACATCATAAGTATTGAAGCAGCCAGATCAATAATGCATTTACAAAGTGATACCGTCTTTATTCAATTAGCAGGTGGAATCACAGACAAGAGTTTTAACAAGGCTTTTGAAGCCGGTGTCAAAGTCAACGGAGTTGCGATTGGCTCTTTTGCACGTAAAAAAATATCTACAATAAAGGATGTCGATAAAAAGATCGAATGGGCAAAAACATTAGTCAAAAACCCGGGAACACTTAGCTTCGATAATTAAACTTTAATCTCCAGATCTAATTCCCTAGTAAATATAGGCCAATATCGTCTATCAGACTAGGTAAAAGCCGTAAAACATAATTACAAATTAACAATTCACCGGTATAATATAAATAGGCGCAGCAGCCAATCACGATGACTCAAGTTAAAGCGATTAAGTTTCTAAATAAAATATTAAGATCTTGCTTCGTTGGTCAGAATGAATTCGTAACGACACGCCTAAACAAAGGAGAATCATAAACATATGATGGTAGATATTAGAAACGACGACGTAGCTGAAATCATCGAGCTACTCCCAGTGACAATACAGAAGATACTCAAAGAACATGACCTTAGCAGACTAATAGAAATAGTAATCGACCTTGGCAGAATACCGGAAGCCAGATTTGCAAAAAATAAAACGATACTACTTGGCGATACAAGCGCCACGAAAGACACCATTAAAAATATAACAAGCCAGATCGGGGAATTCGATCACTCGAATAGAGCAGGGCTCGAAGGCACCTTACACAGAATAAGTTGTGTCAAAAACAAAAACAACCTCGTAATAGGATTAACAATGCGTATTGGAAGATCCATCTTTGGCACTATTCAAATCATCAAAGACTATCTAGACCAAAACAAATCAGTACTACTTTTGGGACCTCCAGGTGTCGGCAAAACCACTATGCTAAGAGAGATTGCTCATCACCTTTCAACTCAAAAAGAAAAACGAGTAGTAGTAATAGATACATCTAACGAGATTGCAGGAGACAGTGATATACCTCACTCAGCAATCGGTAGATCACGTAGAATGCAATTACCATACGACAAAAAACAACACGATGTAATGATTGAAGCAGTTGAAAATCATACACCAGAAGTCATTGTAATTGATGAAATCGGCACCAAAGAAGAAGCCGAGGCAGCAAGAACAATTGCAGAGCGTGGTGTAACCCTCGTTGGGACTGCTCATGGTAACAATATAGAAAACGTAATTCAAAATCCAACTCTTAGTGATTTGGTTGGTGGAATACAATGCGTTACTCTTGGCGATGAAGAAGCCAAAAAGCGTGGTACTCGCAAAACAATACTAGAGAGAGCATCTAAGCCAACTTTTGATATTTGTATTGAGATCGTTGATAAATACACAGTCAATGTACACAAGAACGTAGCCAACAGTGTTGATGCAATGCTACGAGATTCGCCAATACACCCAGAGCTGCGTAAACGCGATAAGGAAACAGATGAAGTTACTATTTTAGAAAGAGCGGAGACTCAAGCAGGTGTTGCAGAACTACCATTTAATAAGGATGGTATGTCAATTGCTATTTATCCTTACGCAATCAGCAAATCACTACTCAAAAGAGCAGCAAGCAGCTATAGCGAAATCAAGTTCACTATCGTGAATACACTTGATGACGCTGATGTAGTTTTTGCACTTAAGAGTTACACCAGTGCAGATTCCAAGATCTTCAAGATTACAGAATCTAAGAACCTAACAGTCAAGATTGTTGATGAGAATTCACTAGGCAAAATTAGCCAAAACTTGGAAGAGTTGATTAGTGAGCTTCCTTATATAGACAAGGACTGGAACAATGCACAAGGCGGCATTGCAGACCTTGCAAGTATCAACCTTGTAAATCAAGCGGTTTAAACCAAACCGTCTGAAATAACTAAGAAAAAGAAAGAGCTCTTGCAAAAGGGCTCTTTCTTCATTAATAATGCTCTGAAAAAAGCAAAGTCTCAACCCTTATCTGTCACGTGCGTCGCACGGACAGAACATTTTTTCATGGACCCGACTAGAAAAACTTCGTTTTTCAGCGTGTCCTTAAAACCGTTTATTTACTGGTTTTATTAGCTTTACTAAAAAAAATAGCCAGTTTTAACCCAAGCTTAACTTCGATAAGTTAAATAAGGTCATAGCAGAGCAAAAGCTTTAGCGAAGAGAAGGAAATCATGCCAACTATCAAAGTATCAATTACAGACCTCAAGACAGCTATCGGCAAGGCCGAGAAGAAAGCTGCTGATGCGCAAGATAAAGATACAGACAACAGAATCTTAGATTCGCAAATCAGGGGTGCCAATGCAAGAGTTAAAGATGCAGAATCTGCTGTAACTAGATCTGAGATGACTAAGCAAGAAGCTCAAGACAAATTATCACCACCACCAACAAAACAAATAACTTCTGACGGTAAGAAAGGCGGTACTAAGACAGTTGTAGACGAAAGAGAAAAAGATAAATTACAAGCTCAAGTAAGAGCAGCAGATACTCAAATTCAACAAGCACAATCAGCAGTTGAAGACTCGCGAGCTGAAGCAGAGAAATTAACTTCTCAAGCATTAGATGGAGCTGGAGTAAGCGACGGACAACAGCAAGCAATGGGTGAACTTTCTCAGCTACTGTCTGAACTTAAATCAACAGCAGAAACTGCTACTGAAGCTGAGTTAACAGGAGATGAGTTCCAAACTAAATTACAATCTGCCGTAGATCAATCAGCCCAACTCGCAGAAGAATTACCAGACGAAGCAAATGAAGCACTTATTAGTTTCTGGGAAGAAATACAAGAAGGTTTTGAATCAATTCAAGAAGATTTTACTACAGGAACAACACCGGATCCTTATGAAATAGAAGCAGGAGATAAAGCCGCAAATTATACACAATTCTTCCAAGATTTTGATGGAGAAATGGCACAACTCATTACTAGACTAGGACCAGGTGGTACTGACGAGGACGCTTTAGATGATCCAACAGGTTCGATAGTAACAAGAATTACAGAGGCACGAAGCGGATTAATGGACAACTCAGGCAAATTCCTTCAGGGACTTAATGAGAATGACACCAAAAAATTAACAGAGTTGATGGACCAAGTTAAGATCATGAATAACAATCTTGACAAAGATAGAGAAGTTCCGAGTGCTGATTTTGCAAAATTAATTAATTCAACCAATGCTTTTGCAAATACATTAGCAAGTGGGGGCGGCAACTACAACCTAATACTAGCTACTCAATTTGACTCAATTGATAACAGTGCTGGAAGAATCGCAGACAATATCCCAGCAAATCAAAGATTTACAGACCTGATGACTACTTTAGGTGGCATCAGTAATCCAAATCAATATGATGGATTACTTGCACCTGACTTTGAAGCAATCAAAGGGATCCAAGAGCAATTTGCTGATGCATCTACTGCACTAAGAGACCAAGGAGGCTTTAGTACAGATGGAACCGGCTTTAGTGAACAAGACTTCACGGACTTAATGGATCAAACAGAGGCACTAGCGACCAGATTAACTGATGACTATGATCTTAATCCACCGCCAGTAGTAACTAATTCCGGTCCAGGTACAACACCTAATGGTCCACCAGTAACGAGTAGACCAAGAGGCGGGGCAGCGTCAAGAGCAGGTTCAGTCGGAAGAAGATAAACAAGGGAGAAAACAATGGCAACAACAATAACATCATACATACAAAAAACAAAACTCTATGAAGAAAAACTTCTTGAGATTTATTCTAAGAAACAAAGCATCATGCAAGTTTTGAAAGCGGCAGTAGCACAAGAAGAGCATTTTCGCAAAGGTGCTCACCTGAATAGCAGCACTGTACTAATCAAAGCAGAGAACAGTGATGAGACCGGACTTTGGACAGTTACAATCGAAGTAGATCACGGCAAAGTAGTTTACACCTGCATGGATGAAGATGCAAACCACATCAATATCTTCAGTATTCCAAATGCCAAATATATCAAAGACAAAGAGAACTTGTCAGAAGCTGAAATTAAAGCAATTCAAATTCATGCTTCTAACTCTATAGATCTCAATCTTAAAGACGTTAAGACTTTGAGAATGGCTAAAGAGCACTTCAAGGATGACTATGTCCTCAAGCATGTACCTCTTTATCACTTAGATTCAGACAATGCAGCAAGATTTATCATCTGGCACATCAAAGCATACAAAAAAGTATTTAAAGATTATATCAACACTTTTGAATTCCTTTGGGAAGGTACTAGCTTTAAGAATGCTAGAAGCCTAGCTAAAGAAATGGTTGCAAGAGATTTAGTTGCAGCAGATTATTTCAGAGTAGACGAACAGAAGGAACTAACAGAATCACTGGGCTAACGTGAGGATAAAATATAATGGCAAACAGTATAACCCAATCAGCAATAGAAGCAACAGGTGATAGTCACAAAATCACCGAGAAAGGCACGATGCAAGCTTACCAGCAGCAAAAAGACGATGCTACTTTTCTTGGTGAGTCAGCAAAAACTGGACAAGAAAGATCTAAGGCTATTTCTGAATACTTTTCAAGTGGAGCTGAGCAAAGCAAACAACAAGGCATGAACCTCATGCAAAGTGGCACTGTCAAAAAAGCAGTTGGTTTTGGTTTTGTCGCACTAGGTGCATCCTTTAAAGCAATGTCAGCAATTCCATTTATTGGGCCAATGAATGCAGCAGCTGGAATTGAAATGATGGCGAAGGGTGCTGGCAAAATTGCTGAAGGTGTTATTGATCACAGCCAGGGTAAGAAATTAATTGCAGCAGCCAATGAGGCATTAGAAAAAGCAACTAGTCACAAAGTTATAAGTAAAGATCATGGCAAAGTAGCCAGAAAAGAAATCAACAGATCAACAATCTTTGAACGTAAGATTGAAGTATTAAGACAAATGCTCGACGAACTCGGCATCGAAAATGAAGACATGAGTGCTGATGATTTAGAAAAACTCAAAATGGAATTCATGGAAAATTTCGACAAAAACTTTGAAGATGCAGCATCAACTCTACTCAACGGCGGTATTATGGCTCTTGATGGTATTCAAGACGAAGATGGCAAAGAGACAGGAACTCAGTTCTTTATCAAAGAAGGCGATGATTATTTCGCGCTTGATGTTCCTAGAGACGATCTTGATAATCCATTAACTGGTGATAGAGGCGAGCCTCTTATCAAATTTGACGAAGGTGAAGGACGCCATCTCGGTGAGCTAGTTACAGATGAAAAGTTAATTGACTTACTTGACACCAAATTTAAATTCGTAGATGCACTTAAAAGCATGGCAGGTGAACTAAGTACTACTGGTTTTGATTCTAATGAGAATGCTGTATCTATACCATATGACTTAGGTAATCAACAACATCTTGAAGAATTTGTTGATCTGGTTTTCAAAACAAATATCAATGACATTAAACAAGGCAGAGCACCTGCACCACTTCTCTTGACTGAGGAGAATGGTGAACCTGGTTTCCAAAAAGTTGAATATGATCTTGATCCAAACTCTCCGACTTTTGGTAGAACTATACCTGTAGGTATCTTTGTTTCATTCTTTGAAATGGGTGGTGGTGAAGATCCTCGTGGTGATGGCATTGAATCATTTACTTATGCTATTGAAAGAAGTCAAAGATCACTAGCAGAAGTTGGACTTAATCAAGGTGGCAATATTTATGGCTATGTTGGGCCAACAACAGATCGTCAACAAGATTTTGCAGAAAATGCAGACAATGGTGACTTTGGAGAATTAAGTGGAAGAAGCAGTGATGCTTTTGCTGCTTTTCAATCAAGTATCAGTAGCACAGTAGAACTTAGTCAAGCAAGAAGTATCTTCAGCTCTCAAAGAGATATCCTTGGTGGCTCTCAAGCAGACGCTGTAGGGGAAGGACAAGCGTAAAAAAAGGAAAGACATTATGACAGCAGGGGTAAAATCACAATTAAGATCAGCTATATCAAGCGTACAAAGTAAAGCATCAGAAGTTGCTAGTGGAGTATTCTCGCAAGATGTTGCAGCCGACAAAGCAACACAATCACAAAGTATTGTGAGAATCAAAGAAAATGTTGCTAGCTCACGTGAAAAAGATTTAGACAATACAATGGAGAAACTCAATCCTCCACCAACCAAAGACGTTGATAGTGGTGGTAAGAACGGTGGTACCAAAACAGTAGTAGACAAAGAAGAAGTTGCTAGACTGGAAGGACAAAAAAATAATTTACAAGGACAGCTTGAAATTGCTAAATCAGATGTTGAAGATGCTAAATCCGAAGCTTCAAATGCTTCAACAGCTGCACTAGAAAAAGCTGGAATAACCAAAGAAAAACAATCAGAGATGTCTTCTTTACTAAGTCAAATTGATTCAATCAATAATAGTCTAAGTGAAGGTGGCAAGGTTTCAGAAGATGAAATCAAAGAAATCACAGACAAAGTAACGAGCTTTAGCAACAATCTCAATGCAGACAATCGTCAGATTGGAGCTATAACAAAAGCTTTCTTAAATCCAGTCAAAAAGGGCTTAGAGAAAATTCTTAAACATGTACAGCAAAATCCAGCAAGTGTAGAGAGCAGTGGTCAAGTTGGGGCTCCTCCAACAGCAGCTAACCCGGTTCCTCCAACAGCAGCTAACCCAGTTCCTCCAACGGCAGCTGATCCAGCTCCTTCAACACCTGCTGATCCAGGTCCTCCAACGGCAGCTGATCCAGGCACAGTCTCTGATCAAGCGACAACTAACACTGGAGCTGACTCTAGCTCAGATGCAGGATCGTCAGAAGCAATAATTGCTCCGGTTACAAGCACTAATGGTTAATCTAGTTATTTTTCTTCTAATTTCTCTCTAAGCGACTTCAAATGGTCTCTATAAAGAGCTGCATTTTCAAAATCTAAAGATTTGGCAGCATCTTTCATTTCATCCTCTAGCTTATCAATAGCTTGTATCAAATCACGCTTGGACATTTGAGCCAGTGGCTTATTGAGCATGCTATCAAATAAAGCACTAGCTGCTATTCTTTGCTCTTCATCTAACTTATCAAAAGCATCAAGAATTGGATTAGAAACTGGTTTCAAAACAGTTCGAGGAATTATACAGTGTTCAATATTATGGGCAACTTGCATTTCTCTACGTCTATCAGTTTCATCAATCGCTTTTGCCATACTATCTGTAGTCCTATCAGCAAACATAATCACTTTGGATTTAGAGTTACGGGCAGCTCTACCAATCATCTGAATCAAGGTACGAAAGTTTCTCAAAAATCCTTCTTTGTCTGCATCCATAATACAGACAAGCGAAACCTCTGGTAAATCAATACCTTCTCTCAATAAATTCACACCTACCAAAACATCGTACTCATCTTTACGCAAATCGTTCAATAATTTAATTCGATCAAGTGACTTGATTTCACTATGTAAGTAACGAGCAGCAATGTCATGCTCTACTAAATATTCACTCAAGTCCTCTGCCATTTTTTTGGTTAAAGTATTAACTATCACTTTTTCATTCTTAGGGAAATACATGGTCTCATCAGCTGCATAATACTGCTCAGGATCTAGTGACCTTGCAGTACGGATCTTAATTTCTTCAATTAATTTATCAACCTGTCCTTTGGTTTCATGGATCTCAAGCTCTGGATCAACCAAACCAGTTGGTCTAATTATCAGCTCTGTAGGCTTAGGACTGCGCTCTAGCTCTTCTTCACCAGGAGTAGCCGAGACATAAATAATCTGCTTGGCTCTTAAGTCAAACTCTTCATACTTAAGAGGTCGATTGTCAATAGCACAAGGTAAACGAAAACCATAATCAACCAAAACCGATTTGCGGCTCAAGTCACCATGATACATCGCTCGCAATTGCGGCAAAGTCATATGTGACTCATCAATAAAACAAATCCAACCATCCTCTCCATAACGGCGATTCATATAATCAATCAAGACCTGCGGGGAGGAACCCGGTTCACGCCCTTCTAATATTCTCGAATAATTCTCAATACCATTGCAGTAACCTACTTCTTTAATCATCTCAATGTCATATCTAGTTCGTTGCAAGATTCTTTGAGCTTCAACATCTTTGCCTTGTTTTTTAAATTCATTGACCTTCTCTTCAAGTTCTTTTTCAATTTGTTTAACTGCTCTTTCAAGGGTATCTTCATCAGTGACATAATGCTTGGCAGGAAAAACCTTAACTTCATCCATCAACTCCAGAACCTCACCAGTGAGCCGGTCAACGTAGGCGAGCCTTTCAATTTCATCTCCAAAAAATTCTATACGCAGGATTCTTTCTTCATCAGCCTGATGAATCTCGATAATCTCACCTCGTACTCGAAACAAACCACGGCTAATCTGCGTATCATTGCGGCGATATTGAATCCCGACTAATTGATTCAAGAATTCCTTCAAATCAATCAACATACCAATTTCAAGCAAGATAGCCGACTTGAAATACAACTCTGGAATCCCCAAACCATAAATACAACTCACTGAGGCTACCACTATCACATCATCTCTTTCAAAAATTGATCTAGTCGTTGAATATCTCAACCTATCAATATCATCATTGACCTTGGCAGTCTTTTCTATAAAAGTGTCAGAATGAGGGAGATAACTCTCTGGCTGGTAATAATCATAGTAACTAATAAAATACTCAACCCTGTTCTCTGGAAAGAATTCCTTAAACTCATTACAAAGCTGTCCAGCGAGTGTTTTATTATGAGCCAAAACCAAAGCCGGCTTTTGAGTCAACTCGATAATCTTGGCCATCGTAAAAGTCTTACCGGAACCGGTGATCCCAAGCAAAGTCTGTCTTGGAACAGACTCATTAACTCTTTTGACTATTTCATCAATGACCTTGGGCTGATCACCAGCTGGTTCAAACTTGCTTTTGACTTTGAAGTGGTCTTGCTTTGTTTCTTGCACTTCTATATTATAGCTTAGAGGAGACTCTCTTCGTGAGCCGGTTACGGTCACTAGTTAAGGTCGCTGCGCTCCCGGTTGCGCTCACTTTGTTCGCTGGTTGCGTTCGCTACGCTCACTGGTTGTGCTCACTATCGTTCACTGCCTCTTGCTGTGAATAACATTACAAGAAGCAGGAGCTTTAGCTCCGCAACCAGTGAGCGTAGCGAACGCAACCAGCGAACAAAGTGAGCGCAACCGGGAGCGCAGCGACCTTAACCGGCAAATCTTCGATTTGCTATAGAATGCTACAATGCAAGCAATGATGGCAGAAATCAAATCACAGAACATTGACGGCAAAGGAATTGCAGAGACAATCCATGCTGAACTTAAAGTCAAAATCGCAGCCAAAGTTGGAGCGCATCCAGAACTAAGAGCACCTGGACTTGCAGTGATTTTAGTTGGTGATGATCCAGCTAGTAGTTTTTATGTCAACAAAAAACAACAGTCATGTGCAGCAGTTGGAATTGAATCATTCAAAACAGTTCTTCCCAAAGAAACCACTAGAGAAGAATTGATTGGCACTATCGAAAAATACAACGCTGATTCCAAAGTAGATGGGATTTTGCTTCAGCTACCTTTGCCTGAAGCAATCAGACCTGATACTCAAGAAATTATTGATCATATCGACTTCAATAAGGATGTAGATGGTTTAACAACTTACAATCTTGGACTTTTAGTAGTTAATGATCGCAAAGCTATTTATCCCTGCACGCCTAAGGGCTGTATGGAACTGCTCAAAAGAACTGGCATTGAACTTCAAGGCGCCAAAGTCTTAGTAATCGGCAGAAGCACTCTTGTTGGCAAACCAATTAGCCTAATGCTCAACCAAGCAAACGCCACAGTCACGATGGCACATAGTAGAACTCAAAACCTGGAAGCAGAACTTGCAGCCGCTGACATTGTCATACCTGCAATTGGAGTACCGGAGTTTGTCAAAGGTGAAAATCTCAAACCAGGAGCCGTAGTAATTGATGTTGGCATCAACAGTATCCAAAGAGACGGCAAAAAGAGACTAGTTGGTGATATGGACTTCCCATCAGCCCAAGGCATTGCTTCGCATATTACACCAGTGCCTGGTGGGGTTGGACCGATGACAGTGGCGATGCTATTAAGTAATTGTTTTGAGCTCTACGAAAGAGGCGAGAGGGCTTAAGTCCTCGAGGTGAGAGACATTTAAAGCTATCGTTATCCCATTCTTCTCCCTATTCCCTATATTGTTTTTTCGCGTTACAATATAGCTAATATGGTCAACGGACAAATTGGATTAATAGCAGCTCTAGCACTAGTCAATGGCCTAGTTTTACTAGGACTTAGTGCAGGCATTCAAAAAGTTTTTGGAATTGCTGATCCGGGTGGCGTCAAAAATGAAACCTACGAGTGTGGGATGAAACCAGCAATGGATGCTGTAGTTCAATTCGATATCAAATATTACTTATTTGCTATCCTCTTTATTGTTTTTGATGTTGAATTTGTTTTCTTAATGCCTTGGGCAAGTTTGTTTAATGCTAGTCCAACTGGTAGTCGTGGATTTATAATTATTGAAGCCTTTATTTTTGTTGCTATTTTAATGTTTGGTTTAATTTATGCCTGGAAGAAGGGTGCGCTTAATTGGCACCAGGAAACGCTGTAAGGCTGTAAAGCTCGAAGGCAGCTCTGTTTTAAATTCTTAATTCTCCTATAATACCCTACAGCCTTTTAAGCCCAGTCAATATATTTAAAACATCTGTAGGATTCGCCCGATACCGATAATCAGGATTTGTAAACGCATATCTAATAATCATGTTTTCATCAATAATATAAGTGGCGGGAACAGGTAGCTCATAAGACAGATCACCGTCAGAAACTGTTTTACTTAAGCCAAGTTCATCCCAAAGATCAATTTCGGATTCAGATTTGTAAACGAGATTGTATTTTTGAGCTACCTTATTTCCCCTATCACTTAGGACCTCAAACTGCAAAGCATTTCGATCCATGGTATTCAAGCAATAATCGGGTCGTTCAGAAGAAATTGCAATTACTCCCGCTCCTAGTGCTTGAATTTGAGTCAGTACTTTTTGATAAGCGCGAAGTTCTAGATAGCAATAAGGACACCAGCCTCCACGAATAAAACTTAAAACTAATTTACCGTTTTTTACCAAATGACTAAGTTTGATTTTTTTACCGACCGGATTTGCAATCACAAAATCTGGTGCTCGGTCTCCTATTTTTAAAAAGTCATTTGAAATCGATGACGACTTCAGTAAATTAATTTTGTCTTGAATGCTTTTGAGCGTCTTTGGATGCAAGTCGTTTAACAACTCATCTTTGAGAAACTCCATTCTTTCGTATACTACGTGATTATCTTTTTCTGCCATTTTTCCCTTCCCTCTTTTCTCCTTTTAGCCCCCCGCTTTAACTTCCTGTTGACTATAGAAATAGATACATACCTAATCTTTGATCGAAAATAGGTATAGAAAATCGATAGCAGTGATCAAGTTTGTTGATACCCATGCTTTGTATAGACAAGCAAAATGACCACGTGCTTGGGAAGGACTACTTTATACAGGGATAAAGCAGATCTGTTGCGAAAGCATAGCTTGAGCGTAATCAGATCTAACAAAAAACTTACCAAACCGAAGGTTTTGGTAGAGTTGTTAAAAATGGGCTTGCCCATTGGCAACAACTCTCATGAACAGGGAGCCACATTTGTCGTTAAGCTATGATGAGATAGAGACTTTGATTACTGTCGTTGAGACAGGCAGCTTTCGGGCAGCCGGGCTCAAATTGCACAAAGCACAATCATCTATCAGTTATTCAATCAAAAAAATAGAAACTGACCTAAAGGTCAGAATTTTTGATCGTGGTGGACAAAAAGCCTGTCTCTCAGAAGCTGGCAAAGTTGTTTATAATAAATCTCTTGCAATTTACAAAATCAATCAAGAAATTAGTGCCTTTGGTCAATCTCTTGTTGGTGGAGTTGAAACCAAAATCAATTTGGTAGTTTCTGCTGTAACTCCAACTCCTGTATTGATGGAGATCTTTAAAGAATTCAACGCTGCATTCCCGCAAACAAGTATAGAACTTATATTCAAAACATTTGGAGAGCCGACCGAGATGCTACTAGCAGGTGAAGCTGACTTAGTTGTCACTTCGTGCAAAACACACATCAACGAAACTGAAAGATATAAATGGAACACAATTGAATTCTTGCCGGTGACAAGCGCTGATCACGAAGCAGCCAACCCTCAACTCGCCGAAGAAGAATTACATAATCTCACTTACTTAGTTGTTGGTGGTAGAGCCACCCTGGCAAAGAAGCTACCAGCTACAGTTGTAGAGAATGCCAATGTTTGGAATATTACTGATTTTTTGATCAAAAAAGAACTACTCGTTAATGGTCTGGGTTGGGGTTATATGCCTAGGCAACTAATCGCAAGAGAATTAAATGAAGAACTGTTAGTTAAAGTACCAGCCAAAAATATCATGTACAAACAACTAGATTTAGTTCGCAAAGAATCTCCTTATCATGGCAAAGCCAGTCAGTTTCTTTGGACCCTATTTTTAAAATACTGCAATAATACAAATCCAAAGCCACTAGCAATAGATTTCAAAAAAGCTAAGTACGCATGGAAAGGACTAAATTCTCAACATATTTTGCAATCAAATCAATTTCCAGGTTAAGACCAGAACCCAGTTCAAGTTTAGACAAGTTGGTCATCTCCCATGTTTTAGGAATTATACAGACCTTGACTTGATTGCCATTAATTGCAGCAACCGTAAGACTAATACCATTGAAACAAATCGATCCCTTGTGGATGACATACTTGGCAGACTCAGCTGGTATTTCAATCACAAGTTCATAACTACCATCAATTGATTCAATACTAATTAAACGCGCAACAGCATCAACATGACCTTGAACTATATGACCGCCAAGCCTATCACTTGCACGCAAGCATCTTTCAAGATTGACTTGAGTGCCTTCTTTATAGTCATTAAAATTGGTGAGCTTCAAGGTCTCATCGATAGCCGTTACCCAAAAAGAGCCTGTCTGCAAAGCCCCACCTGCTTCGTTACACTCCTCAAGTGACGCCATTATTGACGGCTCAGTCAACTCAGCCATCACTTTCGTCGCAAGCCTCGCATCTGGAAACTTTTCAGATGGGCTCTTCCAGTCAATCTTGGTAACAGTTTGGCAAACCCCATCTATCGCGATACTGTCCCCCAGTTTCATATCTTCAAGCACTAGCTTAGCTGCAACTTCAATATTCAAGTTGCTCCCTTCTCTTTCGAGTTTGGTTATAATGCCTTGTTCTTCTATTAATCCAGTGAACATGTAAGTGATTCTAGCAGATAATTAGTATTACTTGAAATAGAAGCCTTCGATCTGCTAATATCTAGAATCATGCCAGTTGAATTTGATAAACTATCTCCTTCCGGACAAGAGGCGCGGAAGCTAGCTGTTCGAACATCAGCAATTGCTTCATATGGAGCGGGCACAAATATCCATCATCTCGGAGAAGCCATCAAAACTTTACATCAAGTTTCTAATAGTGCAAACACTTTAACAAATACAGAATTAGAGCATGACGCTCAAACTGAAATTAATAATGCCAAAACTACCATCGAACATACTATAAGTAATTTAGATAGCTTAGTACCAGGTAATCAAACATATCAAAATCTATTAAGCACTCAAGATGATTCAACGGGCTTAGCAACAAAAATCAATCAGTCCTTTAAACTCCTCACTTCATTACTTCATAAATTACATGAAACCTCTCAAAGAAACCTAAGACAATTAGTTCAAACTAAAACTAAATAACTTTAGCAGTCTTAATATGAACTGGATTAGCAGTTCCATCAGAACCTGGTGAAGGAGGAACGTTCTCTTTCATAATTGTGTTAACAACATCCATTCCACTAACTACTTGTCCAAATACAGCATATCCATAAGGATCAACTCCACTTGGATTTAAAGAAGGCTGCGGCGCAAGGTCAATAAAGAACTGAGAGCTTGCAGAATTAGGATCTGAAGTTCTTGCCATAGCTACTATGCCGGCTTTATTGTGTGGATGCTTACCGGTCCATTCATGTTTAATATATCTTGTCTTCTTAGTTTCTGGATCAACGAAGTTACCAGTACCGTTGCCAAGAGGGCAACCGCCCTGGATCATAAAACCAGAAATCAATCTATGGAAAGCCAAACCATTATAGAACTTACGCTCTACTAGATCTTTGAAGTTACCAGCAGTAATCGGTGCATCATCCATAAACAATTCTATTTGGATTTCGCCTTTGTCTGTTTCTAGTGAAACAACTGGGTTTGCTTTTGTTTGCTCTTTCTCTACTTGCTCTATTAATTCTGATGTCATAATTTTCTTTTCCTTCTTTATTCCTTCTGCGATGCTGTAACCTGCAAAACCAAGCATAATTACAAGCGCTAAAATCCATGTTTTCAATTTCATAATCAAATTATAACGCCTAATCTACGAAGCAGGTGTCGCAGCTTCTTCTACCGCAGTTTTGGCAGCAGCTTCTTTCTTAGCTTTAGGCTTAGACTCTTTGCTTTCTTGGTCAATAAGTTTTTGTTTAAACTCTTTTGCGATACGAGCTGAATCTTCACGCAATCTAGTTTTCTTAGTACCAATACGATCACGCATGTAATACAGCTTGGCTCTTCTAGCTTTACCTTTACGGAGTACTTTCAGTTCAACCACTTTTGGTGAGTGCACCATGAAAGTACGTTCGATTGCAATTCCTTGAAAAGTTCTTCTAACAGTAAATGATTTATTAATACCACCGCCCTTGATAGCGATAACCATTCCTTCAAAATTCTGAGTACGTTCTTTAGTACCCTCACGAATCAATACCTTGACACAAACATTGTCACCAACTTGAAAATCAGTAAAATCTGTTTTCAACTGGCTGGCTTCTATTTTTCTTAGGGTTTCTTGGCTCATACAGCTGACAATCTTAGCAAATCTGGGGCTCGCTGCGCCTTGTAATACTTAAAAAACCCTAAGAATACAGCTCAGACAAGAGCTTTGGATCGATATTTCCACCTGAAATAATCAAGCCAGCCTTGGAAATACCAGCCAATGGCACTTTTCCCTTCATTAAAGCGGCTACAACCAGGGCAGAACTAGGTTCTATGATGATTTTCATCCGTTCAATCACATAACTCAGCGCCTCCAGAATCTCAGCTTCACTGATCAAAATTACACCATCCATTTGGTCCTTGAGTATCTCAAAAGGCAGCTTGCCTGGCGTGCACAATGAAACCCCATCAGCAATAGTTTGCGGGGCCGGAATTGACATGCGTTTGCCAGCCTTGATCGACAAATCCCAATCATTCGCAAGTTCTGGTTCCACTCCATAGACCTTGATCTTGGGATTATAGGCGCGTGCTGCAATCATGCTGCCAGATAACAAACCGCCACCACCAAGCGGAGTCATAATCAAATCCAAATCTGGAATCTCATGCATCAATTCAAGAGCTGCTGTTCCTTGCCCTGCAATAATATCAGGATCATCATAGCCATGAATCAAAGTCACACCTTGCTCTATCAATCTTGCGGCAAGCTCATCTCTATCGTCTTTTTCACGATCAAAAAATTCTAAATTTGCTCCATAACCAGCAGTCGCTTCTATCTTGCTTGGTGGTGCGTCCTTCGGTAAATAAATTGTGACCGGTACTCCCAGTAACTTGGCAGCTAGTGCAACTCCCTGGGAATGATTCCCGGAAGAAATCGCAACGATACCTTTCTGCTGGAGTTCTGGATTATTACTAAGTCTCTTAGCGATGCAATTATAAGCACCACGGAATTTAAAAGCTCCAACTCGCTGAAAATTCTCGCACTTGAGGTAGACCTGAACTCCACAAAGCTCTGAGAGATTACGCGAAGTCATCACCGGTGTCTTATTAGCAACACCTTTGAGTCTATTGACTGCCGCAACAATATCGTCGAAATCAACTATCGTCTTATCTTCTACCACCACTAGATAATTATATCATAGGTCAACACAAATCGTTACGCTATCAACACCGGGTGATAACGCCGTAACGCTTTGTCATTACAAGTCACGAACTAATCAGGATCAACTAATTTAAGGTGTAACTCATCAAGCTGCTCTTGATCTGTAGCTGATGGCGCAGAAGACAGCGGACAAAAGGCACTTTGATTCTTTGGAAAAGCAATTACATCACGAATAGTATCAGAGCCTGTCAAGAGCATCACAAAACGATCCAGTCCAAGTGCAATCCCACCGTGAGGCGGCGCGCCAAGTTCAAGGGCTTCTAATAAAAATCCAAATCTTTCTTGAGCAAGCTCTTCATTAATTCCAAGTGCTTTAAAGATACGTTTCTGTACATCCATTTTGTGTACTCTGATAGAACCGCCACCAAGTTCAACACCATTAAAAATAATGTCGTAAGCATTAGTTCTAACGCTCCCTGGATCAGTTTCTAATTTATCAAGATCTTCTTCAACAGGCATTGTAAATGGATGATGATTAGCTTTGAAGCGTTTTGATTTGTCGTCCCATTCAAACATCGGAAAATCTACAACCCAAACTAATTTAATATGGCGCGTATCAAGCATGTCCTCATTTTTAGCAATTTGCAAACGCAACTTGCCCAGTACATGCTGTACTAGCTTGGCTTTATCAGCAACAAACAGTAGTACGTCACCAGCTCCTGCATTGCAAAGCTCGGTGATTTTCTCAATCTCTTCAGGCTTGAAGAATTTGGCAATTGGAGAAGCGATCTCGTAGCCGTCCTCAGTAGGCTTGTAAGTAATCCAAGCAAGCCCCTTAGCCCCGTACTCTGAACTCATGGCAAGGTCACGCAAGTCATCAATATCCTTACGACTAAGTTTCGCTCCGCCTTTGTAGTTGATCGCATTAACGATACCACCGTCTTGGGCAACAGAAGCAAATGCTTTAAATTCTGAACCAGCCATAACTTCACTTAAGTCAACTAGCTCCATATCAAAACGGAGATCAGGCTTATCAGAACCAAAGCGACTCATCGCATCAGCGTGAGTAATACGTTCAAACGGTGTCTCTACTTCTATATCCATCGTTTCAAAAGCAACTTTGATCAGTCCTTCAGTAGCAGACATGATTTCTTCTTGACTAACAAAACTCATCTCTAAGTCAATTTGAGTAAACTCAGGTTGTCTATCAGAACGAAGGTCTTCATCACGAAAACATCTAGCTACTTGATAGTACTTGTCAAAACCACTCATCATCAGAAGTTGCTTATAGAGTTGCGGTGACTGCGGCAAGGCATAAAAATTGTTTGGATGTACTCTACTTGGAACCAAGTAGTCTCTTGCACCCTCCGGTGTTGATTTAGAAAGTATCGGTGTTTCAATATCCAAGAAGTATTCGTTGTGGAGATAGTTTCTCATCGCATGAACAATCTTGTGTCTATTAATGATGTTCGCGCGTTTCTTTTCATTACGCAGCTCGAGGTAACGATATCTAAGTCTCAGATCTTCATTAACTTCTTCTGCTAAATCAATCTGAAAAGGTAGTACCTTACAAGTGTTGAGAATCTCAACTTCAGTTGGATAAATTTCAACAGCGCCAGATTTAATAGAAGTGTTTTCAGAACCCTCAGGACGAATACTCACTGGTCCTTTACAAGAAATCACATATTCCGTTTTTACTTTCTCAAAAATCTTGTGCGCTTCTGGGTTTTTAGAGGGATCAGCGACAACTTGAATTGTGCCCTTGTGGTCTCTAAGATCAATAAAGATGATTCCGCCAAGATCTCTAGCTGTTTCAACCCAACCTGAAACAATTGCTTCCTGTCCGGCACTAGCTTCAGTCAATGAAGCTGAGCTATGTGTTCTTTTTAAACTGGTGGAGCTTTGCTCTTTCATTTTTTCTTTTGTTGCTATTTTCACAGCTTACTATTCTACTATGCCACGATTATTAATTTTAGAAAGATATTGTAAATACAAAGCGTTACGGTGTTATCACCCGGTGATAACACCGTAACGCTTTGTATTTACCTATAGAACTCGTATCACACTCTCAACAGCCTTAATAGAGTCCATAGCTTCAAGATCTTTAACAATAGCCCGTAGCTCTTTCTCTTGAATTGGATCAATAATAAAATCTGCATGTGCTTCTGAGCCATGCACATCATATTGATCAATAAATTTGACATTGGCATTATGTCTAAACAGAGCCTCACCAAGATCACGCAAAACACCAAGCTTGTCGTGCATCGAAATTCTTATATAAAAAGAATTCTCAACTTCATCAATATTTTTTAATTCTGCTGCTTCCGTAAAATTGGAGATTTGCAAGGGATTAGGTTCTGAAGACTCCTTTGAAATCAAAATCATAATATCACCAGCAACAGAACTTGCTGTCGGCAATGAACCAGCGCCCTTACCAATGAGTGTGATCGTATCTGAAGCATCTCCCTTGACCAAAATTGCATTGTTTTCCATACCAACACTTGCAAGTGGATTATCAAGTGGTACAAAAACCGGATGCACCCTTGCGTCTAATTTATCTTCGTTATTAAAAATCATTCCCAAGAGTTTAATTTCATAGCCACGTTTTTGTGCTGAATTAATATCCATCTTGGTGATCTTACTGATACCTTCTCGATAGACTTTGTTTACATCAACACGCTTGCCAGAAATAATTGAAGCCAAGATCGCAACTTTGTAAGCAGCATCATGCCCGTCAATATCATTAGTAGGATCAGCCTCTGCAAAACCAAGTTCTTGAGCTGCCATGAGCACTTCAGCAAAAGGCTTGCCTTCTTTTTTCATGACATCAAGAATATAATTAGTAGTCCCGTTAAGTATTCCTTGCAAGCAAATGATTTTGTTAGCTGCAAGACTTTGTTTCAATGTAGTAATGATTGGAATGCCACCAGCTACTGCTGCTTCATACATAATCGTGCGCTTATATTTTTCAGCGGCAGCAAATAAATCATCTCCTTCAAGAGCAAGCAAGTCCTTATTTGCCGTAACAATATCTTTGCCATTTTCAAGTGCCTTAATTAAGTGCTTCTTGGTCTGATCGACTCCACCCATCAATTCAACAACAATACTGATACTAGAGTCAGTTAGAACATCATCAATATTCCAAGTAAAAATAGCGAGGTCCAAAGCTAAATCCTTGGCAATTTGCTTGGCACGCTTTTCATTACGTACAAAAATTTTGGCAATTTCAACTTGCTTATGATTATTGAGTATTTTCACTAAGCCAGAACCAACAGTTCCGCAGCCAAGTAATCCTATTTTGATTTTGGAGGACATAGATTCATATTATAACCACAGCTGCTTTAACCCATGCCAAAACAGATATTTTCAAGAATGCACTGAAAAATACAAAATCTCAACCCTTATCTGTCACGTGCCTCCGCACGGACAGAACCTTTTTCATGGGGCCGACTAGAAAAACTTCGTCTTTCAGCGTGTCCTTTGACAAGAAATTGAAAATAAACAAGGTTTTTCAATGGTTTTCACCTAAGCATTTTACGATTAGTTAACCTTGATCGGGTATAAATAAACTAACAAGAAAGCATACAATATTTTTTGACCTAGGCGTCGAGAGCTTTTGTACAGCTTAAAGGAGGTGCTACATGCATTTAATTAACTTGATCTCATCACTACTCTTAGTAGTAGGAGCATTGAATTGGGGATTAGTAGGAATCCTTGATATCAACATAGTAGAAATGCTATTTGGTAGTTTCGGAATGGTAGTTGATTTAGTTTACGGACTAATTGGACTTTCATCTATACACTACATCATGCAGGGTAAATTATTTCCTGTTGAATAATAGACACGAAGACTCAATCACTCAAAAATAAACAATGGAAGCCTCAGCTTAGTCTGGGGCTTTTACTTTGTATGGGCATACTACAAAGCTTTTATGATGTAGAATGCCATTAATGGGCTTTGTTAGCATTCAAAAAAATATTGAAGAACTACTCGCCCTTGTGGGCAGAGCGGCAAGCAACTTTGCACAGATTACTTATGCTATTGCTTGGGGAAGATTTAATATTGCAAGTTTCTTTAAAGAAGCGAATATTTTTGTTTATGGCGTTATTATTCCTGTCATGGTGATTTCAATAGCTCTTGGGGTGGTGATTGGAGTTCAGCTTGGACCAGAATTTGTCTCCAAAGGAATCGGCAGCAAACTCGGCATACTCTCGGCTTTAACAATGACTAGAGAATTAATTCCCGTAGTTGGCTCTTTAATGATTGCAACTCAATACGGCACGGGACTAGCAGCCGAACTTGCCAATATGCAAATTACCGAACAAATCGATGCGCTCAAAGTATTCAAGGTCAATCACCTCGAATATTTAATAGTGCCTAAATTCTTGGCTGCTGTGATTTTTTCACCAATAATTATTTGGCTTGCCAGTATCGTTGCAGTTGCAAGTTCATATATAACAGTCTGGCTTACAGAGGACCTGAGCTTCAAAGGTTTTATGGGTAGCATCTGGTCCTATATCAAAATCTCTGACGTGACACTTTGTTTGATTAAATCAGCAGTCTTTGCTGCACTCATAATCCTAATTGCAACCACGCTCGGACTCAATGTCAAAGGCGGTGCCAAAGAAGTGGGTAAGGCAACTACCATGACTGTGATTCTGAGTTTTGTTGCAATTGTTGCTGTTGATTTTGTGATTACTTCTATTTATTTATAAACCAGTTCTTCGCTTAAGCAAAGAACTGTGGTTGCGGCATCAAAGATGCCTGGTTACGTTCGCTAACGCTCTCTATTTGCGCTTCGCTGCCTCTCTTTAAGTGGAAGATGTTAGAATCATTGGTACTTACGATGCAAAACTATCCTCAACACGAAAAAGAATTCACCAAGCTCTACGAGCTTTATACTGACTACAACTCGCACACCAATATTTCTGCGATTAAAGACAAAGCAGATGTCTATCAAAAACATTTTGAAGATTCTTTGAGCATTGTGCAATTTCTTGAAAACACTGAAGCCAAAGTTATAGACGTAGGTACCGGCGGTGGCTTCCCAGCCTTGCCGCTTGCAATTGTGCTCCCGCAAATAACTATCACAGCAATTGATGGCACCGGTAAAAAGATCAAGTTTGTTGAGCTTGCCAAAAAAGAACTTGGTCTTAGCAATCTCAATCCCATTACAGCAAGAGCAGAAGAACTTGCGCATGATGAAAATCATCGCGAGCAATATGATATGGCGATATCAAGAGCGCTAGCAGAACTCAAAGCACTTCTAGAATACACTTGTGCTTTTGTTAAGCCCAATGGATTTATTATTGCCTTCAAAAAACAAGGTATCGAAGAAGAGATTGCAATGGCACAAGGCGCGATGCACGAACTTAGTCTCAAATTAATTCAACAAATTGATCAAGGTGATAAACAGTTATTGGTTTTCAAAAAAACTGCCAAGACAACAGCTGGCTATCCGCGTAGCAATAAAGAAATTAAGAACAAAACTCTTTAGCTCAATCATCTATCAAAGGGAGCTGGGACAAAACGAATTTCCCAAAAAGCAATCTCCACAAAGTGAACAGCTTTTACGAAGCTCTATTCTAGTCACTTTGCTACAAAACCTTTTTGGAGAAATTGTTTTGTCCCAGCTCCATAATTCCACAGATAATGTTGAGATTCTCGATAAAAGCTTCACCATTATGAACAAAATATAAATGCAGCACTCTAAATAGCCAACTTTGCTATAATCATCCTGCGGAGTGGAGCAGTCTGGTAGCTCGTTGGGCTCATAACCCAAAGGTCGTAAGTTCAAATCTTGCCTCCGCAACCATTCAATTTTGCTTAGTGAACGCAGTGAGCTTAGACAAATGAATGCTGCGAGCGTTAGCGCGGCAGCCCAGTGGACCAGAATAGGCTATAAACAGTATCTCTAATAAATACCTTCAACTAGATTGCTTCGCTATCACTCGCAATGACATAATGACTCAAACACTCGATTTAAAAAATACCCCCTGTCCCATCAATTTCGTCAGAACCAAGCTCAAACTTGATGATATGCAAGCTGGTGATCAATTAACAGTCGCACTAGATGATGGAGAAGCTATTAGCAGCGTGGAGATGAGTATTCAACAAGAAGGTCATAATATTAAATCAAAGATTCAACAAAATGATGGTTCATGGTTGCTTGAAATTATTAAAACAGCTAGTTAAAATCAGGTCTAGTTATAATACTGTCAAAAAGTACATTTGAAATAGGCTCTTCTTTCTTTGGCTCTTCACCATTCCAAAGTTTTTCTAATTTGACTTTGTCTTCAACTGTCTTGGTGATATAACCTGTGACCATGGCGCTATAAAGCATTTGTTTGAGAGCAGATTTGTGAGTGGTGATCATTGTGTCACCAAGCTCATCTGGCATAGTGCCAAGCAAAGCAGCTAAGCTTCCACCAAAAAATTCTCCAGCCTCTTCACTTAAATCATCAGCAAGCTTGGTCAGCTCGTCTGTGTCTCTTTCAAGGAAGAACTTGAGTATAGGACCCATTTCCACTTCGAATTTTTGTTTATTTATTTTTCTGTCGCCAAAATCCATATGTTTATTATATGATAGCACAGCTAAAGGATCTATAAATCTTTTGTCAGTGAAGCAACGACGATTAGACAAAACGAATTTTCCGAAAAGCAATCTCGCAAAGTCAGCAGCTTCTTTGAAGCTGAGCTCTGTTCACTTTGCAGCAAAACCTTTTCGGAGAAATTGTTTTGCACTAAGCGTCTAAATCAATAGACCTGTTGCGAAAGCATCGCTTGAGCGTAATCAGGTCTGAAAAATGACTAAGCAACCGTCTTGCTTGCCTCTCTGGCTGCAGAAGCAACAAGCGCAGGAAACTCTTCAACCTTAATAGAAGCGCCGCCAACAAGAGCACCATCAATATCAGACTGTCCCATAATCTCGTCTATATTACTAGACTTAACAGACCCGCCATAAAGGATGCTAGTAGCGTCTGCAGTCGTTTGATCAAGCAGTTCAGCGAGCTTAGCGCGAATGACTTTAATCACACGATTAGCCTCAGCAGAATCACAAACCTTGCCAGTACCAATTGCCCAAATCGGTTCATAAGCAATTGTAATTCTTGAAGCAAAATCATTTAGTTCAAGACCCTTGATGCCAGCTTCAATTTGACCAGCAACCCAAGCATCTGTTTCACCAGACTCTCTTGTTGCTTCAGACTCACCGCAACAAAGAATTACTTGAAGACCAGCTTCGATTCCTGTTTTAACTTTGTCATTGATAATAGAATCATCTTCTGAAAAATGTTCTCTACGTTCAGAGTGACCAACCAAGACATGGGTGACGCCGATTTCTTTTAGCATCTCTGTGTTGATCTCACCAGTGTAAGCGCCAGACTTGTGCTGACTAAAATTTTGTGCACCCAGTGCAATAGTCAAACCAGATTCTTTAATCGCAGTTGCTGCAGTAGCCAAACTTGTAAAGGTCGGGCAAACCAATGCCTGTACTTGTGTTAAATCATTTTGATTTAGCTTCTTACTCACTTCATTCAAGAAAGACTGAGTCTCTGCTTGATTCATGTTTAATTTCCAATTACCGGCGATGATTTTTTTTCTTGACATAATCAAAGTATCTTAGCAATAAACAAAAATAGACATCCTGTAAAATCCAATTTTGCTAGTGATGTCGACACAAAAAAGGTCGGAATGCTGCGAAACGCAGCAGTTTCGTTAGTAAAAAGGAAGGGAACTTTCGTAGGAAGTCCATATATAGAATGCTTGATCAAACTACTTACAAAATATTTTCAAAAAAAAGAATTGACAAAAAGATATTTATTTCTTATTAAGAAATTTTCAATTGAAATAAATTCCAAAGTATATACAGATAACTTCAAAAGATTTAAAAATGTTCCGAGAATCTATTGACGGCCCGGGCCTATGGTATTAAGATTTTAAATATCAGGAACAAAACCATGAAATTAGATTTTTCAGAAAGTACAGATTTAGAAATAGTAGAACTTTGTCAGATAGGAAAGAAAGAAGCTTTTCAGGAACTCGTCAAGAGATACCAAAAAAATGTTTTTGCTCTTTTGTATCAACTAGCGCCAGAATGGGGAGATCTTAATGACTTATCCCAAGAGGTTTTCATTAGAGTCTATAGAGGCGTGCACAACCTTCGCAACCCTAAGATATTCAAATCATGGTTAAACCAAATAGTTTTGAACTTATTTTATGATGAGCTTCGCAAGAGACCACGTCGCGTCAAAACAGTGAGCATGGATCAAACTTATGAAGATGATAGCGGCGAGAATGAATTCATCAGAGAAGTTAGAGATCTTAAGCAAAAGCCTGATGAAGTCATCAGTAGCAACGAAACTAAGAACGCTATCAAGAAGGCAATGGCACAACTCCCGGAACAGTTCAGAACGGCAATCGTCTTGAGAGAACTACAGGGTCTGCAATATGAGGAGATCGCCGAATTACTCGGATGCGCTCTAGGCACTGTAAAATCGAGGATTTGGCGTGCAAGAGAAAGATTACAGGTATTACTTGAACCATTTTTACAAGATGCTGGCTATTTTCACGCAGACGGCGGATTTCAGTCAAACGCGTTTTAATAGGGAGCTTTCGCAGTAAGCCTAATAGAGTATAATTAAGCCAGGTATAAATATACCTGGCTATCGTTTTTAGATGATTGATAAAGAAGATAAAACCAAAAATAGAGACTCCAAGGACAGAAAGCCCGATGAGATCATTGAATTATTAACTAATTTCTATGAGCCCGAGGATTCAGAAGTCGAAGAGTTTGACTTGTTCTTTGATTCCATTGAACACAAGCTTGAAGAGCAAAATCCAGTTAATCGAATTTCCAAGATTAGCGATCAAATTGAAACCAATATAAGTCTTCGTGAACAAAAATTAGCCCAATTACTTAGAAGACTCGATCAAAAGAAAAATACAAGCAAGACAAAAAGATCTAAGAAATTTAAATTAAAACCTATGATCGGCGTCATGGTGATTTTACTAGTCATTACTTTAGCGAGTATTGCAAGGATCAACAATGCCCAAAACTATAATTATATTAGCCTTGAAGGCGAGAATCTCAATTGGCAAAGTCTCAATTTGAACGAGACACAAAAAACTCAACTTGAAACAATCGATAACGAGTGGTTAGCTTTCAAAAGCACAGAAGATACTCTCATCGACAGCAGAAGAACAAAGCTACTTGCTGAGATGAACGCAAGCTCTCCAGACTTCTCACAAATAGATAAATATCAACGCGAAATACTTGACCACGAAGTTATACTCAAGCGCCAAAAACTAAATAGTTTTCTTGAAAAACGTTTTATTCTTAATGAAGAACAGAGTCTTCAATTAATTAGAGAGATAGGTAAGCAGGCTAAATAGCTTTAAGAGCAATAAAAATCATATCAGACTGCTCTTCATTCAACAAAGCCTTGATCTCTGGATAGGCTCTCAGCATTTGTGCACCGAATAATCTAATCAGATGGTGATCTGCAGAAAGCAAAGCCAATTCTTCATCAAAAAACTCAATTGAGTAGTTCTTAGCGTCAATCAAATTACGCTCACCTGTTAATTCAATCCCCAAGATATTTTGTGACTCGTTTCTATTAAGTGAAAACTCAGCTTGATGAATTCTTTCCATGTAATTAAACAAGGAGGTATATTCTTCCGAGACTTGTTTTTCTTTGTTCAAGACATAGGCTTGAGTAGTTAAGAACTGTTGGTTCTTGGCTTTGAAAAAATCCAAAAGAGTTTTCTTGACAACAAAAATCTCCATAATGAACTTGACCGGCTCTAATGGCTTATCAAACTGTGTCAGCAAGTCCTCTAGTGCTTTGATTTCTTCTGCTTGCCCCTTGAGTACAAAACCCTTGCCTTCATAGTCACTGATCTCGATAGCTTTGTTTGCACTAAAATAAGCTTGGATTAAATGATTAACATCAAATCCATTTACAAATACCGGTTGGTAGATCTTTACTGTTGGCGGGCGATCAAACTGCTTAATAAACAACTTGGCAGCATCCACCTGATCTTGATCACCAAAAAGAATAATCGAATTTTTGCTGGGATCAAGAACGGCATTAGGTTTATTACGACTTGGATCCTGAGCAATCAGCAAATGCTCAAAAAGAATCTCATTCAATGCTTGGACGATTCTTCCAGCTGAATAATAAGTAACGGGAACTGATTCAAAGAACTGTCCTAGACCTTGGCTAGATGAGACAATTAAACTATTAGCCTTGAACTGATAACTTAGTCCGGCAAGCTCAATAACATCTTCGATTGCATCAATCAATCTCTCTTCATGAATTTTAATAGTAAGCTTGCGATCATACTTCTCTGGCAAGACCACATTAAAATCAGCCTGCCTTGCCAAAACCAAAAGTATCTTAGAAAGCTCCGTCTCAAAAAACGAAAAATTGACAGGCATTGCCAGCTTGGGATTAGTAGCATGTGGTGTTTTAAAGAAAGACTCATCAACTGATTGAGTGTCAAAAGCAATTGCCGATTGGACTGATGTCATCCCCCCTAAAACCAAAGCCGAACTTATTAAAACAAGTGCACTAGATTGCTTGAGCCTCAGGGCTTGGGATTCTGCCCATATCAAAACATTGCGCATGCTCTTTATACTATAATAGGGCTATGTCAAAGTCAATTGAAGAGTTAAAAACAGAGGTCGGCGGATTAGAGGTTTGGTCACATATTGAAGAAGCGTCCAAGATTGGATACGAGGCTGTCAATCCTGACTTAGTTCCACTTTTTAAGTGGTATGGAATTTACGCACAAAAGCCAAATGCAGAGGGTTACTTCATGATGCGTATCAAAGTACCGGGTGGTAAGCTCACAGCCAATCAACTTCGCACAATAAACCATCTAACCGAAAAATACGGTAGAGGGGTCGCTGATATTACAACAAGACAAGCCGTACAACTTCATTGGCTCAGAATTGAAGATATGCCAACTATTCTTCAAGAACTCAAAGCAGTCGGAATGGATACTGCCGGTGGCTGCGGTGACATACTGCGTAACGTAACAGGTTGCCCGCTTGCTGGACTTATTGAAGATGAATTTTTTGATGCAAGTGATGATCTTGTTGCAATAGATTCCTATTTCACTCGTAACAAAGACTTTGCCAACCTACCACGCAAGTACAAAATGACAGTAACAGGCTGCTCTTCATGGTGCTCGCAACCAGATATCAACTGTGTTGCCCTCGTTGGAGTCAAACATCCAAAGACAGGCGAACTTGGCTACGGACTCAAAATGGGTGGTGGGTTAAGTACTAAACCGATGATCTCTAAGAATTTCCCGGTCTTTGTGCCACGTGACAAAGCCAAAGAAGTCACAATCGCAGCAACCAAGATTTATAGAGACAATGGTTTTAGAGACAAACGCCACAAAGCCAGAATTAAATTTCTTATCGAAGATTGGGGAGTGGATAAATTCCTTGAAGCAATAGAAGCAGAGCTTGGTTACTCACTTGAAAGAGTTGAAGTAATTAGAACCATGGAAACCGGAGCGCTCGAATATTTCCCTAGCCCCAAAGTCTCTCACCAAGACCATCTTGGCATCAACAAACTCAAGAATGGTAACTACGCAGTGGGCTTGGCTTTTGTCAGTGGAAGGTCTTACTCACCTGACTTTGCAAATATCGCAAGCCTTATTGACAAGCATTGCAAAGACGGTGAGGCAAGAACAACCAATAAACAAAACCTAATCATTGTTAATGTGCTTGAATCAAAACTCAATGACTTAATTAAAGAAGCGCAAGAACTAGGACTCAAAACCGAACACTCTGCCTTTACACAACTCGGCGTAGCTTGCACCGGCACCGAGTTTTGTAACCTGGCAATAGTTGAAACCAAGACCAAAGCCAAAAAACTTTTTGATTATTTAGATAAAGAATTTCCCGGTTTCGCCATCAATGGCAAAGCTGAGGATAAGTCTCAAGAACTCATGATTTCGGTAACTGGTTGTCCGAACAACTGCGCCCAATATTCAATAGCCGATATAGGCTTAGTTGGTGCCAAAATGAGGACAGAGTCTGGTGAGATGCTTGACGCATTTAGAATATTTCTGGGTGGTAGATTAGCTAACAACGCACAATTTGGTAAAGCGCTGGACGGAAGGTTTTTGCATGCTGACATAGATGTCACCTTGTCAAAGCTGCTACAATACTATACAAAGCACAAAAAAGAAAATGAATCCTTCGGAGATTTTGTCGACCGTATTGGCACCGTGGCCATTCAATCCGAGGCACTTGCTCAATGACAATCCCAGACTGGCAAGAACTAGGTTTGGACTTTGAAGAAAAAAGCTCAGAAGCTTTGGACTTTGCATTAAGTGAATTACTTAAGCAAGGTGACATCATTTTCTTAACTGCTTTTGGCTCCGAGGGTTGCATCATATTTAAGATGATTGCAGACCTTATCAATCAAGGACGATTGGACAAAACAATGTTAATAGAAGACCTCGACGAGCTCAAACAAGAAGCCAGCCACGGTAGATTAGCTATCGTAAATTTGGATACTGGTTATCAATTCAAAGAGACGCTTGAACTTAAAGACAAACTTGAAACAAAATATGGACTCAAGGTCATAATGCTTGAACCCAAACAAAGTGTCAGTGAGCAAGACATAGAATACGGTAAGGATTTATTCAAAACTGATCCTGATCAATGTTGCTATATGCGCAAGCTAGTCCCGCTTTCTAATCTCTTACAAAACAAGCTTGCTTGGGTTACTTCAATTCGACGTGAGCAAAGCTCTCATCGAGCTAGCGCCTTAGCTTTTGAATACGACAAGAAATTCAAACTCGGGAAGATCAATCCTCTAATCAAGTGGAGCAAATCAGATGTTTGGAAATACATCCACGAGAATCAAATACCTTATAATTTACTTTTGGACCAGGGTTATGACAGTATTGGCTGCGAGCCTTGTACTAGTCCCGGTGAAGGGCGCAAAGGACGCTGGGCTGGACAAGACAAGATCGAGTGCGGCTTACATATTCAAGAAGAAGAGATGGAACAAGGAGGAGAGTTTACAATCTAAATCAAGATGTCAAAAAACAAACTATATCCAATATTTCTCAAGCTTGAACACAAAAAAGTCCTGATTGTTGGTGGTGGCTTGATTGCTCTACAAAAACTAGTGGGCTTACTTAATACGGATGCAGCGATCACAGTACTAGCTCCAACTATCATGGATGAGGTTTATGCCTGCAAAGGAGTCTTTCCCGATATTAGACATATTAAATTCATTGAAAGAGATTATGAATTTGAAGACGAAAAAGATTTTGACCTGGTAATTGCAGCAACCGACATCAACGAACTTAATAATACAATTGCCAATCGTTGTCGCGATCAATTAATACTCGTTAACTCAGTTGACCAAATGGATTACTGTGATTTTTATGTGCCGAGCATCGTTGATTCAGGTGATGTCAAAATTGCAATTAGCACCAACGGCAAAGCTCCTGCTCTTGCCCAAAAACTTAGACTCGAGCTTGAAAGAAACCTTGACAATGGTTTCCAGGAACTTGTTAGCAAGATCTCTGAGTTTCGCACTAAGGTCAAAAAGAAATTCGATAAAGACTCAGACTCAAGACGTCGCATGAAACTAGTTTGCTGGTACACCGATAGAGAATGGTCTAAGTTTCAAAACAAGGAAAGGGTCAATGTTTATCAATACTAACAATATAGATACAATGAAAAGAAAGACTAAGGCCATCCTTAGTTTAGTTGGGGCAGGTCCTGGTGACCCAGAATTAATTTCAATCAAAGCTATCAAAGCTATCCAAAAAGCTGATGTGATTCTTTATGACTCACTGGTAAATCCGCAAGTCTTCAATCTCGCTTTTGAGGATTTTGATCCTTATAACAAAACCAAGTGGATTGATAATATAGATCTTGCACCAGATGATTTTGATAGCTCAGTAATTTATGAGTGGCTTAATGAAAAAAACCAAGAGCTTGATCTTTTGAGTCCGAGTAATAGACGTGAAGCAAAGCAACCAAACAAAAGTAGATACCCTGAGTTGATTTTTGTTGGCAAACGCAAAGGACACAAGTCAGTCAAACAAGAAGATATCAACAGCTTAATTCTTGATAGGCTCAAAGCCGGTCAGCATGTACTAAGGCTCAAAGGTGGTGATCCATTCATTTTTGCAAGAGGAGTTGAAGAACTTGAAATTGCAAAAGATAATGGCTACGACTATCAAGTCATTCCCGGCTTGACAAGTGGTCTTGCCGTCCCTGTGTCACGCGCGATTTCACTCACTCGCAGGGGGCAAAGTGATTCTGTCACTCTTGTAACCGGGCATGAAATAGATGACCTTAAACTAGAGACATGGGCCAGAATTCTTGACTCTGGTTCAACGCTCATCGTTTATATGGGTCTAAGCAATATCGTGCAAATTCTAAGAGGACTCAAAAAGAACCTAGACACAGATATGCCAGCACTCGCTATACACAACGGTACACTTGAAAACGAAAAAGTTGTTACCAGTAATCTTCAATCCTTGGCTCAAGACATGATTAACCATGGCATCAAATCACCAGCCATCTTGATATTTGGCAAATATATCAACCCAGATCTCAAAATAAATAAAGCCAATGAAATCAGCAAGATAAAGCCCGAAGACAAGCTAGAAACCGTTTGGACTGCGCATTAAATTTGTATAGAAATTGTTAACTTAAAGACTCTCTAAGCCTATCTTGATAGAATTAGTCCATGGGAGCAACTATAACCAGTCCAGAGAAAGAAACTATGCAAATAGGCTTGGGGAAACAAACCCGTAGGGCTTATGGCTTTGATGAGATTGCTCTGGTACCAACCGGCAATACTCTTGACGTTGAGCTTTGTGACACTAGCTGGCAATTAGGTCCATTCAAATTTGATGTGCCAATTATCGCAAGTGCCATGGATTCAGTGGTGAGTCCAGAAAACGCTGGAATCATTGTTAATGAAGGTGCTCTTGCTGTGCTCAACCTCCAAGGAATTTATACTAGATACGAAGACTACTCTAAGGTTCTTAGAGAAATGGCTCTTGCAACAAAAACAGAATTTGTTGAATTGATGCAAAAAATCTACCAGGAACCGATCAAGCCAGAACTAGTCAAAAAAGTGGTTAAACAAATTAAAGCAAGTTATAAAGATCAAGCCAAACCAGTTGCAATTTCACTTGCACCATATTTAGCAAACGAATACTTACCGATACTTGAAGAGGCTGGGGTTGATATCATCGTTATCCAATCAACAGTCGTTGGTCTTGAACACAGATCAGCTCCAACCAATCAATCCAAAGATGTCTTAGATACAAAACCAACCCAACTCAAGCTTGAAGAGTTTTGCAAAAGATCTTCTATCCCTGTAGTAGTTGGCAATTGTGTTGATTACAAAATCGCTCTTAAATTAATGGACACAGGAATTGCTGGACTATTAATCGGTATTGGACCAGGTGCTGCTTGCACCTCTAGAGGCGTACTTGGAATCGGCGTACCTATGGCAACAGCAATCGCTGACTGCCGTCAAGCTAGAGATGATCATTACAAGGAAACTGGTAACTATGTACCAATTATCGCAGACGGTGGTATGGGCATTGGTGGAGACATCTGCAAAGCAATAGCTTGCGGAGCTGATTCTGTTATGATCGGCTCTCCATTTGCAAGAACAGTTGAAGCTCCTGCTCCGGGATTTCATTGGGGGATGGCAACGCCAAGCCCAGTACTTCCAAGAGGAACTAGAATCAAGGTTGGTACTCACTGTACGATTCATGAGTTAATTCATGGACCAGCTCGTAGAGACGACGGTAGTCAAAATCTTCTCGGCGCACTCAAAGTATCTATGGCCACTCTTGGTGCATCTACAATAAAAGAAATGCAAGACGCTGAAGTTATCATTGCTCCTTCTATTTTGACTGAAGGTAAGGTATTTCAAACGGCGCAAGAAATTGGAATGGGTTCTTCACGCTAAAGACTTTGCGAGCAAACTCTAAACAATATCAAGAATGAACAGTAGCAAACCATTATTCATACTAGTAATCTCCGGTACCGACACCATCAAGCACCCAGGCATTTCTGCTGCTGGCGCTTCTCAAGAGATGCTTAAATACACAGCAGCACTAGATGCGGAGTTTATTTATCACGGACAAACCAAGACTCTTGATCAATTACCAGCTTCACCGAATGGCATTGTAAGCCCTGCACTTATTTCCAAAGCCTGTCTCAGTCTTCTGGGTATACCATCTGTAATTATTGATGCTGGCGCTCATATCAAACCTCAATGTCCTTATATTCAAGTTCGCTATCAGCCTGCCGCTGACATCTCAACAGGAAAAGCCATGACTCGTAATGATGTACTTGAATTAATTCTTACGGGCAACGAGCTGGCGGAAGAATTTAGTAAATTTGATAAATTAATTATCGCTGAATGCGTCGTCGGCGGTACCACAACTGCGCTTGGTTTGCTCTCAGCCATGGGTTATGACTGCGCGGGCATGGTGTCAAGCAGCTTTCCAAATGGTAACCATGCTTTGAAGCGAGAGATTATAGAGCAAGGTTTAGCTAATAGACCTGCTTCAAGTAACAAAGATGCCATCCAGGACCTCGCAGCAATGGGCGATCCCAGCCAAGCATTAATTGCAGGTTTAGTACAAGGCTCCAAACAAGAAGTCACTCTTGCAGGTGGTACACAAATGCTAGCAATAGCTGCGCTCATCAAAAGCCTAGGCAAAAAAGCTCAGTTTAGTATTTCACCGAGCCCATGGGTAATCAAAGACCAGTCAGCAAAGTTCTTTGAACTACACCAACTTGTTTGTCCAGAGATTGAAATCAAAAGCCAAGGACTCAAAGCCTGCCAAAGCCTAGAGCTTGAAGACAAAGTCAAAGAGCTCTCTGGTTTAGAACTTAAAGATATATTTGCTAGATACAATGAAGGTCATGTCAAGGAAGGCGTAGGAATGGGAGCTTTGCTTACAGAATTAAACACCTGGGTACTTGACAACCTGACCCTCTGTGCTAAAAATTTTTAAATTCAGTATAGCTAAAGGTCTCTCGAAACAAAGGTGTATTAGCTTCAAATACTTGCTTAATAAGCTTCATATCTTCGATGCCTGTAGTCACATAGCTGATAATGACAGGACCGCACTTGTCACTAGAATTTTCAACGGGTGAAAATACCATAGTGAAGTTGAAATCTTTTAATTTTGGGCTAGTAGGATCTTCATTAACGTACCAAAATTCAACTGAATGATTAAAATTAATATCATTTTCAGCAAATGTTGACGAACCATCAAGGATCTTATATGCAGAGGCGTAACTATCATAAGTTGATTTTGCCGTACTTAAGAGATTTTCATTAGTATTGGTAAACTTTCCTTTTGGAACAATAATACTAATAAAACTTGAAGCTCTTTTTGCAGGATATTTATCATCCTGAAGAATGATTGCATAATGAGAACTAGTCTCAGTCCTTTGTTTTGAAACCCAATTTGGGATGATCGGAATGTTAATTTGAGGGCTATCAATATCAGTTGGATCAAGTAAGATTTGTGCAATATCTGATCGTTCCGTCTTTGCATAGCTGACACCTTCAGCTCGAATCGGAGCCTTGTTACATGAAGACAAACTAATCAGTAACGTAACAACCAAAAAACTTCGTATTATCATAATAAAAGTATACTACACACCCTATCAATATTCAAACTCAACACTTTTCCAAATAATTTCCTTAAAAACAACTATCTTCCTCTCTCTAAATTTTAGCAAGTTACATGTCTACTACTGTCTTTTCTTTCAACCGTCTAAAACTACAACCTAACTCTTTCAAAAAAGCAACTTCTCAACAGCTTTGCGAATATCATCCTGCTTCACCAACGACTCTCCTACAAGAAAAGCCTTAACACCCATATTATGCAAGATCAAAACATCTTGCTTAGTATGAATCCCTGACTCAGTGACAAGTGTGACTCCACCAAGGTCATACTTGAATTTGCTAATCAATTTTGAACTAGTATCCAAGCTCACTTCAAAACTAGTAAGGTCTCTATTATTGATTCCAATCAAATCATGATTAAGTTTGATAGCACGAGTCATTTCTTCTTCGCTATGCACCTCTAGTAAAACATCCATACCGAATTCATTTGCAATAAAACGAAAGTCTTCAATCTCAGAATCATCAAGCACAGCAGCAATCAACAGAATCGCATCAGCACCCATCAAACGAGCCATTGCAATCTGTCTTGGATCAACTATGAATTCTTTGCAGAGACATGGAATAGCAACTTCAGAAGAAGCTATTATCAAATTCTCATAACTACCTTGAAAATACTTTGAGTCTGTCAGCACAGAGAGACAATGTGCTCCGCCATCTTCATAGGCCTTTGCGATCTTTGCAGCGTCAAAGTCGGGCTTGATGATACCTTTGCTAGGACTTGCTTTTTTAACTTCAGCAATCAGTGCCGGACCCTCAGCCTCTCTAATTGCTTTAACAAAACCACGTGTTGCAGGCATTGAATTATCAGAACTTAAATCAAAGATTCTATCTTCGAGTTCATCAAACTCTTCAAGTTTGGTGATTTCTTGGCGTTTGTATTCAACTATTTCTTCCAATATTCCCATCTTTATATTATACATCTAAGGTGAATCAAGCGAATCTGTTCGCTTGATTCACGGTTGCGCTTCGCTGGTTGCGTCCTCTTGCGAGGACTGT
>JABHOV010000040.1 GCA_018695135.1 Candidatus Melainabacteria bacterium
AAGAAGATATCAAGGAGTAAATTATTATGGCTACAAAAGTAGAAGATGTATTAGAAAAATTATCTGAGCTAACGCTTTTAGAAGCGTCAGAGCTTAAAGATGCAATGGAAGAGAAGTTCGGTATTACTGCGGCTTCAGGAGCACCTGTAATGATGGCTGCTGCTGGCGGTGGTGGTGGCGAAGCTGCTGAAGAGAAGACTGACTTTGATGTTGAGTTGACTGCAGCGGGTTCATCAAAAATCGGCGTTATCAAAATCGTTCGTGAGATCACTGGTCTAGGGCTTAAAGAAGCCAAAGATATGGTTGAAGCGGCGCCTAAAGTAATCAAAGCTGGAGCTGCTAAAGCTGACGCTGAAGGATTCAAAGCTAAGCTTGAAGAAGCTGGTGCTACTGTAACTCTTAAGTAGTTACATCATCCTGGGCAATAGCCTAAGGATTTCATACTTAAATAAAAGCCGGTGCTCAAAAAAGCACCGGCTTTTTCTTTTAGTAAAGCTCTTGTATTTCACGCCGCGCCGTGTTAAGATTCTCTTCATTATTGCGATTCAATGACGAATTATAAATAGGAGATATAAATCATGGATAAACCAGACCTAAAGGCATTTGCTATGCCGACTATCAACCTGCATGGCACAAAGAAAGTACCAGTAGTAGTAATGCTTGAACAGGGAGGGGCGGCAGCAGGCAATAAAACAGATAGTGAGATACCAATACCTGCAGGAATAGCAGCTCTTGCAATCGGAGACAATGAATCACCTATTAATAACATTGGAGCAAATGAATCAGTAGATCAAAACAAAAAAGATGATGACAAGAGACATCCTGCCCGTATTTTTCACTTAGTCGACTGTTCTAGTAGCATGGGTAGCCCCGCTGATTATAATGCAATGCCCCAGCAAAGCAAACTCGCTTTAGTACAAGAGACCATTAAAAAAATGGCAGCGAAGCTTCCAGAAGGTATAAGGCATATTCTTATTCCATACACAAGCAGCTTAGACCCAGCTGATTTTGGAGACTTTGATACTGCAAGAAAACTCGTCAATGCTGTACAAAAACTCCAAAGCCATTCTGGCACAGTCATAGAAACTCCAATAGCTGAAGCGCTTGAACAAATCCAAAAAGAACCAAACTCAGCTGAGGGAATCAAATATCGTAACCTCATTAACTTAGTTAGTGATGGACAAAATGGTGGAAGAGATGTTTCGGTCTATGATTTCGCTACCAAGTTTCAAGCACATAATGCCACTGCTTTTAATTTAGGAGTAGGCACAGGATACAACGAGTATTTTATGTCACAAGTGCTAGAACATGCTGGTACTGGGGCAACTGCACACATCCCGCAAAAAGGCAAGGGAGCAATTGATGTCTTTGGCGAAGTCTTGCCAAACTATGTCAGTGAAATGATCTCAGCGCCTTATTTTCCGGTACTTGCTTTTAATCAATGGTTTGATACAGTAGTGAATTTAAATCCAAGCATAAGACCCGTCAAAGAAGATCCAGTTAGTGAGCTTTATAAATATAAAGCAGCAGTCGGCTATCAGCACAAAGGCTTTGCAGTTGGTTTTATCGATGAAGCTAAATTCAATAATGCAAGAGTACATTCTATTCTTAGAGAATCAGCTGACGGTGACATCATTGATACTGAAGAATTGACCATCAAAGACTTTGATAGCCTCGGTCTTAGCCCTCAGGATGCAAGATTGATTCGCAATGCCCCGCTTGAAGCAATGAAAATGCAAATACTTCAAGAACGTGATCCACAATCGATCCGAGATTTCCTTCAAGAAAATCCAGACATTGATGAAGCATTTCAAATGAAACTAAAAGATATAACTCAAAGACTTGAAGAATATGGCGAGCAAGGCGACGAAGATGCATCAAGAACGATGATGAGCGGTGAGTCGGTGAGTATGTCTTTCGGAGATCTTTTGCCGAATATGAATGATATTATTCCTGGTGAAACCAGGATGGGACTTGGAACAGATGGCTATACAATTGCAAACGGAGCCCTGGGTCCTGATAGCGACTCAGCAGTGATGGAACTGGAGGCTCCTGCAGAAATAGCAGATGAGATTAATGAAGATGCTGTTTCATTAGACTTTGAAAAGATCAAAGGTAAAGGTCTTTTTGCCCAAGGAGGTCAGGAAGCAGCAACAGACTTCTTGATACATGAAAATGAAGAACTAATACTAGGCAGACACCCTGATAGCAATATTGTATTACAAGATGCTGCAGTGAGTCGGCATCACTGCAAGTTAGTTCTTAGAAACGAAGAATTGTTTATAGAAGATATCGGTTCTGCCAATGGTACTTATGTCAATGGCAATCAGATTGATCAAAACACAGAAGTCCAACTAAGAGATCAGGATATTATCAGACTGGGTGGTGAGAAATATAGAATAAGTCTCTAGCTTAGTTGATGTGACAGAATAGATTATTATGTCACATGCGATTAACGTAGCATCTTTAGCAAAACAGACAAGGGACTACTTGCTTGGTGGTGACCTGGCTCAGGTTCACAGCAGAACAAAACAACTAGTTACTCAAATATTTAAATTTCCCCAAATGGAAGAAGGTGAGCTGCAGCAAGGAAAAGAGCTACGAAGAGCTTTCCATGAAGTTTTAGCAGGAGTTCCAGCCGAACAAAAAAGTTCGTTGACTAAAGGTATGAGAGAATTCATCACCGCTGCAGGTCAAAACGATGCTCAAAAGGCTGGTTACAAGTTTTTTGGATCACTCGCTAATGGTAATATCAGAATTGTCAACGAAGACCGTATGACTAAACAAAGCAAAACAATGGATATTGAATTATTGGCTGGTGAATATCGCATTTTCTATAACTTTACCAATCATAAAGGAGAGCTATTCCATCCAATTGAAGCAATAATAATCAAAGGCGCAGCTCCAGAAGATTTTAAGCTTATTGGTAATACACTATTGACGACTATGACTGTCGAAGCATAAAACAAAGATATAGAGTATAATCAGGCTATGGCTTCAAGAGGAATGCAATTAGGTGGGGATCTAGATAATCTGGCATATGCGGCGCATGATGAATTTGATGCAGTGCTTAAAAAATATTGTGCAACCAAGAACTGTAAACCAGAGGCTGCAATCCGTTGGGCACTTCAAAGAGCTATGACTGAAGCAGATCGTCAATTTATCCAGAGCAAATTTGATGAATTATATAAATCTGGGGCTTCTTTAATCTAGTTTTAACAGCTAAACGCAGCAACGATTAGACTAGACTAATACATAAGATGTTAAGAATCAAACTAAAAACCAATTTGATTTTGTTTCAAGATTGTTCAGAGCAAGGCTTGCAAACTCCGAAGCACCGGAGTTTACTAGTGGTAAATGAGGATGCTGAGGAGTTTGCGTAACGCAGCTCTGGGCAATATTGGGATAAAAGCAAATGGTTTTTTACATAACTACTCCACTATTTTACGTTAACGACCTGCCACACATTGGCAGCGCCTATCCAACTATCGCCTGTGATTTTTTTGCTGGGCATATGCTGCAACGTGGTGAAGAAGTTGCCTTTCTTACTGGTACAGATGAGCATGGGCAAAAGATCGAAAAAGCAGCCAAAGAAGCCAGCAAGACTCCAATCGAGCATTGCGATTATATCGCCGATGAGTTTCAAAAACTCTGGGAGATACTGGGTATCAACTATGACTACTTTGTAAGAACAAGTAATCAAGAACATTATAAATTCGTCACTGAGTTTTTCAAGAAAGTAGAAGCCAATGGTGACATTTACAAAGGCAAATACAACGGTCTCTATTGCAGTCATTGTGAAGACTTTTGGCTGGAGAAGGATCTTAAAGAAGATGGCGACAAGCTGCTGTGTCCAACCCACAAAAAACCAGTGGAAGAGTATCAGCAAGAGAATTATTTCTTTGCCTTAACCAAATACCAAGACCGTTTAGAGAAATATATCAATGACAATCCTGATTTCATTAGTCCGGACTATCGCAAGAATGAAGTAATGGGCTGGATTAAAGATGGTCTTAGAGACTTTCCTATTTCAAGAGCCAACCTTGATTGGGGTATTCCAATTGAAGGCAGTGATCAAGTAACTTATGTTTGGTTTGACGCATTATTAGGATATATAAGTGGCTTAGGCACCGACAAAGAAAAATACTGGAATGACAAAAGCAAAGTCGTGCACATTATTGGCAAAGATATCTTACGCTTTCATGCAGTCTACTGGCCGGCGATGCTAATGTCAGCTGGCTATCCTTTACCACACCGGGTTTTTGGGCATGGCTTTCTTACCAAGGATGGTATGAAAATGGGCAAAACACTCGGCAATATCATTGACCCCGTCGCGTTGTCTGAGAAGTATGGCGCTGAAGCTTTGAGGTTTTATTTACTCAGAGATATAGTTTTTGGACGTGATGGAGATTACACTGATGAGGGTTTTATCGAAAGACTCAACTCTGACCTTGCAAATAATTTAGGCAACTTACTAAATAGAGCTCTGAAATTAATCAATAAATATAATGATGGAATTATTCCTGACTTAAGCAGCAAACAAAACTTTGATAGCTTACACCAGCAGTTCATTGGAGAGATAGACAAACTCAATCCTTATTTTGCACTAGAAGCTGTCTTTAAGATGCTTGACGCTACCAATGTAGAAATCAACTCAGTAGAACCTTGGCGAGCACTCAAAATAGAAGCTAGTAATGAAGCTGCCTTGTTGAGCCTTGTTGATGCGCTTAATGCTTGCAAGGTTGCAGCTGTCTACCTTGCCCCCTTAACCCCTCAACTCTCAAAACAAATCTTTATTAATCTGGGTATCTATCAAGCAAGTGACTTAGAAAAACTAGAACGACAAGATCTTTTACAAAACTACCTTGGCTTTGATCAAATCAACAAGAGCATCGCTGGTATCAAAGTTCTTGAAGAACCTGTAGGGATTTTCCAGCGACTCGAAAAAGCTCCTGTGGCAGCATAATGGAACAGATATTTTACCTAATCTACTATATCGCCTGGACTCTAATCATCCCGGTGCTTTATCTAATGGCAATGACTTTTGTACCCAAATGGAAACCAGGTCTCAAAGGTAGACTCGGTTTTATTGACCCTGATCAATTTATAACAGCTCAAGCAAACCCATTAGCGCGCCCAATATGGTTTCACGCAATTTCAGTCGGTGAACTTAATGCGCTCATCCCACTACTCTCTGCTTTTATGGGAAGACCCTTGCTACTCAGTACTGGAACGGCCACTGCTCACAAGATGGCAAAAGAAAAACTCGAAAAAGAAATTGAAACCAATGCAATCAAATTAATTTATATGCCTTGGGACCATCCTTATATAGTTGCAAAATCATTAGATCAAATTATGCCAAGTGCAATCATCTTAATGGAGAGTGAGATTTGGCCTGCTTTGATTATTGAAGCGGACAAACGCAAAATCAAAGTGATGGTAATTAACGCCAAGCTTTCTGACTCATCATTGCGCTTTTACAAACAAGCCTCTTGGTTAATTTCTGGTATCTTCAAAAGACTATCACTGGTTTTAGCGCAAAGTGCTCAACATTCCCGTAAATATATAGAGATGAAAGTAGCTAAGGACAAGGTATTCATGACTGGAAATATCAAATTTGCAGCCCTACCGGACATCAATCAAGACCAGGCACGCGAATTCAGAACCAAGCTTGGTTACCAGGATACAGACATCATTTGGGTTTGTGGTAGCACGCATCCCGAAGAAGAATCACTGCTCGTTTCTATTTTTCAAGAACTGCAAAACGAGCTAAAAGATCTGCGCTTAGTAATCGCTCCAAGACACCCAGAAAGATTCAACACCGTCGAGAGCTTTATTAATTCAGCTGCCAAACTTGAACCAATTCGTTATAGTCTAATCAAAAAACTACCCAAAGAAACCAGACCCCGTCTCGGCTCAACTAATGACGTGCTTTTGCTTGATACCATTGGTGACTTGATGGATATTTATTCTATTGCAGATGTTGCTTTTGTTGGTGGTACTATCAATGACAGTGTCGGCGGTCATAATGTCCTAGAACCAGCTTGTTATGCAGTGCCTATCTTAGTCGGACCGCACTTCTACAAGAATACAGAGATGGTAGAGATGCTTGAAGAAGCTGATGCCCTTGAAGTTGCCGTCACCAAAGAAGACCTAAGACTCGCTTTATATGACATTGTCAAAGACCCAAACAAACGTGTGCTCATGGGCGCGAACGCCAAAACCATTGTTGATCAAAACCGCAAGATACTCGTTGATGTTGCAGACAAGATCAAAAAAGAATTAGGAGAACAACTATGATCAAACAAGTTCTTTCATTTCCTTATCAACTGGCACATGCAATGAGATCGACTCTCTATGATCTTGGAATCTTTAAACAAAAAAAACTACCAGCCTATACAATCTCTGTAGGCAATTTGAGCTTTGGTGGTACTGGCAAAACCCCGGTAGTGATTGCCATTGCCAAATACTTAGCTAAGCAAGGACTCAAAGTTGCAGTGCTCAGCAGGGGCTACAAAGGGCGCGGGCGCAATTATCCGATTTTTGCTGACGCAAGCAGCAAGGTTGAAGAGATTGGTGACGAACCGATGGAAATGCTCAATGCTTTTGCAGGGTCAGATATAAGACTTACAGTAGATCCAAATAGATATCGTGGCGGAATAAAAACTAGTCAAAAATACCCAGTGGATGTCTTTATATTAGATGACGGGATGCAGCATCTTGCTATAGCTCGGGACTCTGAAATAGTTCTCAAAAACACCAATGAATCAGGTTTTATGCGTGAATTTCCCTTTGCGGAAGCCAAGGCAGATCAGCTGATTTATACCAAGGTAAGTGATGAGTGGATAGAAAATAATCAAAAAGCAAAAAATCCAAAAAACTTTGTCAAGTTTAACCTGAGCTTAACCAAAAAATTGCATCCTGAAAATAGCCTAGGGGTTTTTACCGGAGTGGCTGACCCTAATTCTGTTTTGAGACTAATCAAAAAAGAGCTGTTGGGCCAGGGGTTTCAGGCAAAAGACCTTGAAAGCATTGAACAAAGGTTCTTTCCGGACCATCATTATTTCAGTGTAGGTGAAGTTAAGGAGGTACTAGCATTGGGTATAAACATAATAACAACTGCGAAAGATCTGGTTAAAATACCTGGGGAGTATCAGGATCAATTTGTAGTAGCGAAGCTGGTATTGGATTTTTATCCAAATAGTTTCATCTCAGATTTACAGAAGGGGGTAAAACATGACTAATAATCAAATAGAACAGACAGTTCCATTTGGAGAATTGTTGGAAACGACAGACGAAAAATTGCCAGAATACGGCACTCGAGCCAAGGGTAGATTATCAAAACGTGAAATGGAAGTCTTGATTCAGATCAAAGAGGGTTTGCGCAATCCAGAAATTGCAGCCAATTTGGGTTTGAGTACTAAGACTGTTGAAAATCATGTCAGAAGTATTTTGCAAAAACTAGGAGCGAAGAATAGAACCGAAGCTGTAGTGATTGCCTTGAAAAATTCATTGATAATGTTGAATTAACTAATATACTGTTGCGCCAGAAACAAGGCAGCGATAGTTTTGGCATCGGGTATTAGCCCTTGCTGAATCCTTTCGGTTGCTTTAGCTATAGTCATGAGCTCGAGCTCTACGATTTCACCGTGGTCTAGATTCTGCGCGCCAGCATCTAGATCCTGAGCGAGATAGACGTAGAGTCGTTCGGTAGAGTAGCCAGGGCAAGGATAAATAAATCCAAGCTCTGTCCATTTGCCTGCACTATAACCAGTTTCTTCTTGAAGCTCTCTTTTGGCTGCCTCAAAAGGCTGCTCCCCTGAATCCAACTTACCAGCTGGAATTTCATAAATTATTTTTTGTACAGGAGTACGGTATTGTTTTATTAAAGCAACTTGATCACCAATTATTGGCAAGATACAAACTCCACCAGGGTGAGTAAAATACTGACGACTTGATTTTATAACAGGCTCAACCTCAATCTCTATCTGGTCTTCAATAAAATCTAAGAACTTGCCCTTGTGAAGTGTTTTAGTAGAGATGATTTTTTCTATCATTAGTTGATTATAACGTCATCCGTCTTCGCTTTGCTACGACGCGACTTATTATTACCATTAAATAGCAAAGTACCCGGCAGGCTTCATATGCCTACAAAATTTTCTCGACCGGCATGGCCCAACGGATTAATCTTTTGTCGCAGTCAAGCTGCTCCAAGATCTTAACCGTGGGCTCCCGTCCGGATCTGCGAAAATTGAGGCATACGAACTACCTGCTCCTTGCTCCAGAGACTAGACTATAGTTTTCTGTTTAGATTGCTTACTCAACCGTCATTGCGAGACTTTGCATTTTTCAGTGAATCCTTAAAGGAATTGACTCCAAAGCCTATCAAGAACTTACTGCCCATATTTATAAACACGAAAAACATTATCGGATGCAAGTTGGTTCATATCCATGCGACTAATGTTAACTTCATAAGGACGGCAAGCTTTGTAACTACCATGATTAGAATCACAACGCATTAATTTAAGATGTACTGGCTGACCGGGACTACCGGCAATAAGGGAAAAGACTTGATCGGCGTCAAAAGGCATAATATTCATGTGATCAACTTCAATAATTTGATCACCAATTCTTATTCCGGCTGCAGCTGCTGGTGTATGTGGATAAACATCAATGACGTTACTCATATTACCTCTTCGGTGCAAATACTTAACACCAATAATGCCAACCTCTGAAGGTGCAAAACTAGCATCAGAACTTATAGCATTGAGTTTAAAAGTACTCTTCGGTTCAGAACTAATATAGCTATTTGGAATAGTCAGGCTTTGTTCTTGATAAGCCAAAGCAAACAAAGGATTTGCAAATAGAATTGCAAAAACCAATAAAGTTTTGAGGTGTTTCTGAATGAAATCCACTAATATCATTATTCTCTATTTTGGTTAAAGCAGGGTTAAGAGCCTATCTACTATCTAGAATAGAACTCAACAATCATACGTTCGTTAACGTTGACAGGAATTAACTCACGAGCAGGTATCTCTACAAACTCACCTTCAAATTCTTTTTTGTCGCGTTTGATGTAAGCAAGAGTATCTATCCAGTTCTTCATTGACTCTTCAATTAATGTCAATTTGCGAGCTTTCGGGTGAACAGCAATCTTGTCACCTGCCTTAACAGGGTAAGAAGCGATGTCTACTTTAAAATTGTTTACAAGGATATGTCCGTGACCAACTAGTTGTCTAGCAGCGCCTAATGTAGGAGCAAAGCCCATTCTGTAAACCATATTGTCAAGTCTTCTTTCAAGTAATTGAATAAGAATCTCACCAGTAGGTCCATTGGCGCGAGTTGCTCTTTGAACATACTTTCTGAATTGTTTTTCAGTGATAACGCCGTAGCTAAGTCTAAGCTTTTGTTTCTCTTTTAAAAGAACGCCATACTCAGATAATTTCGACTTGCGCTGACCATGCTGGCCCGACTTATAAGGTCTTTTGGCTACCTCAAACACAGGCATTCCGGAAAGTAACTCTCCGTATTTGCGTGATAATTTATCCTTGGGTCCTCTGTATCTAGCCATAGACTGGTCATGATAGCCCAGTTGAGGAGATAATTTCAAGGATATTAACGGCAATAATCCTTAAGAATTTGTATATCGGGTGATTATAGAGCAGTACGCAGCAATATCTTGACGAAATCCACCCTGAATTGCTATTATGTACATACGTGAGGACTCTTATACCAGGACAAAAATCAATATTATCAAGTCTCGTAACCATGGCTGGAACTGTTGGTTGCATGGATAATGGGCTTCCACCAGCTCACACGCCAAATCAACAGGAAATTCAGCAGTCAACAGATTCGGCGCAAGCAGCAAGAATTAGCGGGACTCAACTCGCTCTAGTCAAAGATGCCCCTGGCTTGCTGCCGCCGCCAAATGACCTTGATACTGCACTAAGCTTCTATGGTTTTCACGATACAGTAAATTCAGTAATTGACATTCAAAATATTGTTGATAGCATCATCGAGCTTAAACTAATTAAACCTAGTCAATTAATCAAATTGCAAGAAGCCCTAAGTTCAGACCAAAGCGATCCAGACAAGCTCACAGCAGCTAGTATTGCATTACTTGAAATTAGACAAGAAACCTTAAATCACTTAGCTGATAAATCAGAATTAAATCAAACAGAAACTGAATTACTGACTAAGTTACTAGAAACGAACCCGCAGCACTATGCATTACTATTGTTTGAACAATACGGACTTGATGAATACCACAATGAGTCTATTAATGAGGCCGTTAGTTTATTTGGGGACTTACATCACAACATCATTAAAGCACTGTCACAAGCAAAGATCACGACCAGAGAAGCAATTCAAGCATCACAAGGCAAGATGGACGGTTCAGAAGAAACTGGTTTTGATAATTTTAAGACGATTAATAACTATCTCAAAGGTCTTAATGATGGAAGTCACAATCCAGTAAGACCTGGTGAGACAATTCCCAAAGCTCAACAATTCAAGTTTGACGAGGAAGAGCAAAAACCAGGGGAGCCACCAAAACTAAGACGACCAGGCTATGGCTGGAGAGAAACTACAACACAGTTAACAACTGGGGAACAAGATGGTCAAGGAATTAAAAGTCTAGATTCAATTGTAATTCCACAGCAAGAGCTTTTTGAAATCCTCCAGAATAATTTCTCACTAGCTCCTTAAGACAAGCTTTACCAGGCGGCATGATCAATCTTGGGATCATAATTCAGGATATCGACAATTTCAACTTTGCAAGCTAAGCCATCTCCAGAGTACCAATTACAGTATTCTTCACCAGAGTCATTAAGCCAAACACTATAATCACCAGGGGCGAGTTCAACTGCATAATAACCATTCTCGTCAGTTTCAGTTTCAGAAATTAGTTCACCTAGCGTGTCACGAATAATCACCGTGCTAGCAAAACCAGTTTCAGAGCAAGAGCTCTTGGATCCTTCGATCATTGGCATACAATTGCCCTCGATTAATTTCACTTGACCAAAAAGACCTGTCGCGTCAGTCGTTAATCCGATATTGCTTGCTTTTGCTTGAGCTAGCGCGAGAGTAAGAATTGCATTATTGTTTTCTAAGTCATTAACAATAGCTTCAAAAGAACTAATCTGACTACGTCGAAGTGCTTTCAAGCTTGGTCCGAGTTTACTAAACTCTTGACTTAAACTAATCTCATTAACTACTTCAAATCTTGTAAAAAGAATCTTTTGGATGCGATTCGCAATCTTGGCTTTTTGCTTGAATGCTTGGTACTGACCATTGTTCAGTAAAGTATCTAATTTATTCAAACGAATATTAAGCGAGCTAATTTTTTTTGAGAGCTTAGTGTTTTGCTGCACAAGTCTTTGGTCTATCGCTCCAACCGAAGTGATAGATAGAAATAGAATAGAAATAGCGATAAAGCTACGCATGGAAAACAATCCTAGCATGACAGGTCTTGAAACCGGATAGAGTGCAGAGACAATTGGTCTTATCTTCTAATCTTCTAAGTCATATGATGGAGGGAATAACATGTATAGATGCAGAACTCCACAGAACAAATAGCAAAAAAACTTTTTAAATATATGAAGGGCCAAAATTCTGGATTGAATATGTTTAAGCTGCGCAATCTTAAAGACCTACTACTTAAGATGAGTATTGCTCAACCACAAATAAAACAAAGCCTGTTTCATTTTATTGATGTCTTGCCTGTGCTCAAAAGTTCCAAACAAAAAGCTCAGTTCTTTACAGAGTATGTTGCTCCATATTTGCCTAGTTTTATTCACCAAAGTCAAATCTTTAGCCAAAGCTTAGAGCTTGGTAGCAAACTTGCTATCAATATTATGGCGAAATCATTTATCTGCGGTAGCAATATTGAAGAAGCCAGAAAAAGTATCAAGCAACTTACAGAAAAAGGACTCACATGTAGCATCGATATACTCGGCGAACTTGCACTGAGTCAAAAAGAAGCTGATCATTATTACAAAGACTATCTTGATTTAATTGAAAATCTCAATGAAACTAACATCTCCGTCAAACTCTCTGCGCTCATTCCACAAACTAATCAACTAGATTATCAAGGCAAGAAAAATAAGCTCAAAAACTTACTTAGAGAGATTTACAGAACTGCAATCAAACAACAGTGCCTAATCAATGTAGATACAGAACACTACTCATGGAAAGAAATAACCTACGAACTTGTACAAGAACTTCTAATGGAAGATGAGTTTAGAGATTGGGACCATGCTGGCATCGTCTTGCAAGCTTACCTCAAAGAAAGTAGCGATGACCTTCAGTCTTGGCTAAACTGGTCAAGGAAACGCGGTACTCCAATTACTGTACGACTAGTTAAAGGGGCTTATTGGGATTACGAAAGAGCCATTGCGATGCAAAACGGTTTTGAAGTTCCTGTCTATCAGCAAAAACATGAGTCTGATATCAATTATGAAAATCTCACCAAAGTCTTACTAGATAACCATAAGCTACTTAGACCTGCTATTGCCTCGCACAACATTAGATCACTCTCCGTTGCAATCAATTATGCAGAAAAAATAGGGCTTGATAAATCTCATTATGAATTTCAAATGCTTTACGGCATGCTTGACCCAGTCAAAGAATACTTAATAGTCCATGGATATCAATGTCGAGTCTACATGCCTTACGGTCAGCTCATCCCAGGAATGTCTTACTTAGTCAGACGATTACTTGAAAACACAGCCAATGACTCCTTTCTTAAGCAAGGCTTTTTAGATAAAGCGGATGTTGATAAATTAGTAAAAGACCCAACGTCATTGCGAGCTCCCATAAAACAATCGTCAACAGAACCACTACGCAAGGATAGCCACAAATTTGAAAATATCCCAAATACCGACTTCTCACAAAAAATCAATCGCCAGAAAATGGCACTTGCAATCAAGGATAGCAAGCGAGAAATCCTTAACACAGAACTATATCAAACCGATATCGATGACTGCGATAGAACTGTCAAACAAGCTCAGGAAGCCTATCTCAAGTGGTCTCAAGCCAAGCCAGAGCTCAGAAGCTCCGTGCTCAAACATTGTGCTCAAGAATTAGAGAAACAAAGATATAGATTCAACGCTCTTCTTTCTATTGAAGTATTCAAGCCTTGGCAAGAAGCAGATAGAGAAACTTCTGAAGCTATTGATTTTTTGAATTACTATGCAGATCAAGCTCTTGAACTTCATGCGGTCAGCAAGCTCAACTCCAAGCCTGGTGAAAAAAACACTAATCACTACCAAGCTCAAGGTATTGCATTAATAATCTCTCCTTGGAATTTCCCACTGGCGATAATGGCTGGTATGAGCTGCGCAGCTCTAGTCATGGGCAATTCAGTAATTATCAAACCTTCAGAACGGAGCTCAATTGTTGCTCTTGAATTTATCAAATTATTAAACAAGTCACTTAAAAAACTAGCTCCAAACTATAGTGATGGCTTATTCAATCTCATCATTGGCAAAGGTAGAACTATCGGTTCTTACTTAGCTGAGCACAAACTCACCAGAATCATTGCTTTTACTGGTTCAAACAATACCGGAATGAAACTTAACGAGATTGCAAATAAAGCAAGACCAACCAAGCGTATGATCGCAGAGATGGGCGGTAAGAATGTAATCATTGTCGACGGTAGTGCTGATCCAGATGAAGCAATCCCTGGGATTCTTTATTCTGCATTTGCCTTTGCAGGGCAAAAATGCTCTGCTTGTTCACGTTTAATTTTAGAAGATGAGATCTATGATGATTTCAAACAACGTCTTATTGAAGCAGCAAAATCAATCAACATAGGTGATCCAACAGATGAGGCGACTAGCCTTGGTCCTGTAATTGACAGTAGCGCTTATAAAACGATTCAAGGCTATATCAAAAGCGGCAAACGAGACGGCAATTCATTACTGGAAGAAAGAGATTTGCCGGAAGGAAACTACATCAGCCCTTGTATTATTGAGGGACTTGACATCGACCACAAACTAGTACAAGAAGAAATTTTTGGACCCGTATTAGTTTTACTAAGAGCAAAAGATCTCGATCATGCCATTGAATTAGCAAATCAATGCAACTATGGTTTAACAGGTGGACTATATTCTAGAAGCCCTAACAATATAAAAAAAGTCACAAAGGAGATGCAAGTAGGTAATTTCTACATCAATAGACCTTGCACCGGTGCAGTAGTTTCAAGGCAAGCCTTTGGCGGGGTCAAAGAATCAAGCATTGGGTTTAAAGCTGGTGGTCCAAACTATCTTCTTCAATTTATACACGAAAAGACTATCTCTGAAAACACAATGCGTAGAGGTTTTGTTGCGGAGTAAGGACTCGACCATAAAACTTCGTTTTTTAGCGTGTCATAAAGTAAAAACACGATCATTATATGGTCCTAATGCAAAAGCGCAAGATGTCTAATAATTCGCGAGATTACTGCATGTTACAATTATTTCTATGCCATATATCGGACTTAATGACCTAGAACGCCAAGAAATGCTTCAAACTACAGGAATCACTAGCACCGATGACTTATTTATTGATATCCCCGAAAATTTATTACTCAAGCGTGAACTTAATCTTGAATCTGGCTATCAAGAATGGGAATTAGAAAAATATTTTTCCAAACTTGGTGCTAAGAATCAAACTCAAACTCGATTCACTAGCTTCAAAGGAGCAGGTTGTTACCAACATCATGTGCCAGCTTTGGTTAAAGCAATCTCTAATCGAGGTGAATTTCTTACAGCTTACACTCCTTACCAACCTGAAGTATCTCAAGGTACACTTGAAGCAATTTACAAATTCCAAAGTTTTATTGTTGAGCTAACAGGAATGGATATCGCCAATGCTTCAATGTATGATGGCGCAACCGCCTTTGCTGAAGCGATTACAATGTCTTGGCGCATCAACAAGAAACGTGCCGTCTATCTCTCCAAGTATATTCATCCTGAATATATAAATGTAGCTAAGAACTACTTAGAACCGCTTGGCATTGAATTCAAGTTCTACGAAAGCATCGCAGATATTCCAGATGGATCAACAATGGTGATTGCTAATCCTAATTTTTACGGTGAAACTATCAACAAAGATACTATTGAGATACTGCGCAAGTCAGTCGAAGATCATAATCTATTCTTGATAGCAGTTGTACCAGAAGCATATGCTCTAGTAGCTCAAGCCAAACTCGCTGAGCTTGGTGCTGATATAGTTTGCGGCTCTTGCCAAAGCTTTGGCAACCCGAGTCACTACGGCGGCGCTCAAGTAGGCTTCATCGCAAGTAAGCAAGAGCATGTACGCCAAATACCAGGACGCATCATCGGCAAAACCGCTGACCGCAATGGCAAAGAGGGTTACGTACTTACCTTCCAAGCTCGCGAACAACATATCAAAAGAGATAGAGCAAGCTCAAACATCTGCACTAATCAATCCTTGCACGCACTTTGCACTGCAGTCTATCTTGCACAAATGGGTAAAACCGGCCTGCGCAATATTGCTAAAGACAACTGGACCAAGACTCGCGCTTTTAAAGCAGCACTTGGAACCATTGACGGCATTGAAATCAAAACAGAGAATCCATTCAATGAGTTTTGTTTATCAATCAATCCAGAAAGTCCCTTGAATGATTTATTTAAGACTTATGCTGTTAATGTCAACAAATTACTCAAAGATAATTCTTGTTTATTCTCACTTGACTTTAGCAAGAACCTATATTTAGTTACAGTCACAGAACTGCATAGCGCCAGCGAACTCAATTCTTTCCTTGAAGAGATTGCAACGACTCTCTCCGAACACGGACAAGAATTAAGAGCGCCAGTCATCCAAGAAACCGAGCTCGCCAAGCTTAGCTATGATTTTTATGCTTCCAACTTGCCATCAATTGAGATCCCAGATCAAGGTGAGTTGACTGTTTGTCGTTACTTCACCAGGTTGTCACAAAAGAACTTCTCCATAGACACTCATTTCTATCCGCTTGGCTCTTGTACAATGAAATACAATCCTAAAATTAATGACATCATAGCCAGTGACTCTGCCTGGACTAATTTGCATCCTTATGATTACGAAAAAAATATCCAAGGTGCCCTTGAGGTTTATACCGAACTCAATAGTGCACTTTGCGAGATCACAGGCTTTCACAAATTCAGCCTGCAACCTGCTGCTGGAGCCCATGGTGAATATTCAGCTCTATTAATGGCAAAGAATTACTTCAAAGACCGCAAAGAAGACCGTAGTATTGTTTTGGTTCCTGACTCGGCTCATGGTACCAACCCTGCTTCTGCTTCAATGGCAGGATTCAAGGCTGTTTCCGTCAAATCATGCAGCGACGGCAATGTAGATATTGAAGACCTGAAGAGAGTACTCGAGAAATATCAAAGCCAAATTGCAGTAATGATGCTTACTAATCCAAACACTTTTGGCTTATTCAATCAAAACATCCTAGAAGTAGTCAAACTAATTCGCGAAGACGGCGGGCTCATGTATTATGACGGAGCCAATCTAAACGCAATTGCCGGCATCAGTCGTCCTGGTGATATGGGTTTTGATTTATTACATCTCAATTTACACAAGACCTTCTCTACACCGCATGGTGGCGGCGGCCCTGGAGCCGGTCCTATTGGAGCGAGTAGAGCCTTAACTCCTTATCTTCCCGGTCCAAGCCTCAAGAAAGACAGCGAAGGTGATTTATTCTGGAACTATGAGTCACGCGAAAGCATCGGTAGAGTAAGAGCATTCAATGGTAATTTCAATGTCTTACTCAGAGCCCTCGTTTATATTAAACGTAACGGCAAGGAAGGTATCAAGCGCATTGCTGAAACTGCCACGCTCAACGCCAACTATATTCAATCGAGAATCAAGCAAAGCGAGATACTTGCTAGTAGCGGGGTCTTTAGCCCGAAATTCAATCGTGTGTGCAAACATGAATTCATTATTTCAGCCCAAAAGCTCAAAGAGCAATATGGCATTACGGCTCTTGACGTTGCTAAACGTCTCTTAGATAAAGGTATCCACGCACCAACTATCTACTTCCCACTAACTATCCCTGAAACAATAATGATAGAACCAACAGAGACAGAACCTAAATCTAGCCTTGATGCTTTGGTCACTGCTTTTGAGGAAATCATTACTGAAGCACAGACTGAAGAAGGTAGAGCAATGCTCAAGACGGCACCGCACTCTACTGAGTTTTCACGTTTTGATGAACTTAAAGCAGTTAAGGAGCCGGTTTTGAGTGAGAGAATGGAAGCACAGAATAGCTGTAGGGCTCTAAGGCTGTAGCGGCTTTACCATAATCAGTTACAGCGTTTCCAAATAGTCATCATACTCAGCACTATTCATAGTATCCAAGTCATCGAAATTAATTCCGTCAACAGAGCTAATTTCAACTATCCAGGTTTTTGCAGTAATTTCTTCTGGACTATTTACTGCTTCTTGATTCGTGCTAATAAGCTTGGCTTTAAACGGCGCGTAAATATCACCAACCGCTTTGACAGACTCTAGAATTGTCAATGAATCAGCTTGGTCATAGACCTCGCCATCATCTTTAGCTTCAACAAAAACAATGTCACCAAGCTGATCACAGGCATACTGGCTGATACCCATTTGGTATACACTGTCTCCCTTTTCTGCTATCCATTCATGTGACTTAAAGTATTGAACCATAAGGAAACTTATAGCAGAATTTTGGCTTCCAGGGTATAGCAAACCCAGTGTTTTTTTAATTAAAATTAGCTTGCTATAGCTGAGGGCTTAAATTCCTGAATCTGTTTAGAGCCAATATTGCGGAAAAACCAAGGCTTACCTACTTGTGCAACAGACTCTTTGTCACGTATTAACACTTTGACTTGAGCATCCTGGTATTCAGGTTGAATATAGGCTAAGGCAATTCCTCTATTGAGCATCGACGAGAAATTACCACTAGTAACTTCACCAATTTCTTCACCAGCATCATTTAATACTTTGGTATGTGACCTTGGAATAATTTTGTCTCCTTCAGGGAAAGCAAGTCCAATTAGTTTTTTGTCCTTCCTTGTCGCTGCTGACTTACCAATAAAATCTTCCTTGTCCATTTTAGTAACCCAGCTAAGCCCTGCTTCATAAGGAGTAGTCTTAGTATCGATATCATTACCGTGCAAACAATAACCAGCTTCAAGTCTCAACAAATCACGTGAACCTAAACCACATGGTGTTGCATCATGCTCATCAATCAAATCTTCCCAAATATCCATTAATACGTCCGGGTCGCCATATAACTCATAACCCTCTTCACCGGTATAACCAGTAGCAGCAATAATCAACGGCTCTTCGGTATCATCATCACAATCAACAATACCAAAACCAAAATACTCAAGAGGCTCATCGATACCCAGAAGCTCCTCTAGCACTCGCTTTGCCATAGGACCTTGAACAGCAATCTGTCCCCAGACCTCAGTCATATCAATCATCTCAGCGTCATAATTCTCAATTTGTTTTTCATACCAAGCTGTATCAATATCGTGATTGCCGGCGTTATTCACCAGCATAAATTCTTCATCGCCAATTTTATAAATAATCAAATCATCTATGATGCCACCTTGCTCATTGAGCATCGCAGTATAGATACCAGAACCAGCAAACAAAGTCTCAAGATCATTAGTAACTAAGTCATTCAAAAAACTCAGTGCTTCTTTTCCTGAAACCAACCAGCGTCCCATATGTGACACATCAAAGAGACCGATATGTTCTCGAGTTGCTTTATGCTCTTCAATAATCGAGCTATAAAATGTCGGCATCTTCCAACCACCAAAATCCGCAAAACGCGCTCCATTAGTTTGATTGAAATAATGTGAAATAGGTTCTTTGAGTTCGCTCATGCACCAAGTATAACACTTACTCTAGACCAAACTTGCTTCAAAATTGTTCAGAACAAGGCTTGCGAAGTCCTGATAAAGCTGAGTTGACTGAGCCGTCAATGATGATTTATCAGGTCGAGCGTAACGCAGTTCTGGACGATTTGGGAGCAAGTTTTAAAAAGAGAAGATTTCGCCGAGGGTCGGATGCGGATAAATCCACTGTTTCATTTCATCAATACTAGGATTCATGTTAATAATCGGCACAACTATAGAAATCAAATCAGTCGCGCTGTGTCCGATGATATGGCAGCCAATTACATGGTCATCTAAAATAATCCACTTCGTCATGCCCCGCTCATGACCAGAGACTCGCGCCTTACCATTACTTGCCCAGTTAATCATTCTTGTTTCTACTTTATCGCCGTGAAGCTCACAGGCAGCTTGTTCAGTTAGCCCAACCGAAGCCATTTCTGGATGAGTGAATACTACAAATGGTACTTTGTCTTGATCGATTTCATAATTCTCTCCAGCAAAACTAGCAGCTAGTTGTTTGGCTTGTGCGTAGGCATAGTGAGCAAGTGCGATTTGCCGAGAGGCGTCTCCGATTACGTGTACATCAACAACATCGCAATCCAGTCCATTAACTTCACGTCCGATAGAAACGAATACTTCTTCGCCTTCTTCAAGTTGAATACTACTCAAGTCTTTGACACCCGTTTCAACTTTGATCTTTTGAGCCATAAGTCCTTGCATAAACTTGGCGTGAATGTCTTTATCCAAAAAAGGCATCAGTTCATCCATCATT
>JABHOV010000067.1 GCA_018695135.1 Candidatus Melainabacteria bacterium
ACCTACTTGCATAATAACCTATATTAACACATCGTGCGAGATAAAATCAATACCTAAAAACCCCTAAAGCGTCTCGAGAAACTCAACTATAGCCTCAATATCTTTCTTATTGAGTTTTTTGCCAATTTGATACTCAGCCATAATTGCAACAGCCTCATTCAAGCTATTGACAGAGCCATCGTGAAAATACGGATAGGTATCTTTAACATTACGCAAAATCGGCACCTTGAATTTGTGCTTATCCATTGGATCCTTCGTGGCATTAAAGCGACCTTGGTCCTCAACTGATAATTCTCTACCTGCAAAGTAATCCTTAGTCAAACCCATCTTCTCAAAACTAGCACCGCCAACTGCAGCGCCGTTGTGACACTTGTTGCAATCGTGTTTTTTAAATAACTCATAACCATGACGAGCTTGCGCAGAAATTGCATTGGTGTCACCTGCTAAATATCGGTCAAAAGCATTGCCATGAGTAATTAATGATTTTTCAAACTCCGCAATTGCATTTGCAATTTGATCTCCACTTAGATTTCTCAATTCTCTATCGCGCTTCAATTTGCCAAGTACTTGATCCCAGCTAGAGCCCATCTCTATTGGGTTGTGCACCGGTCCATGAGCTTGTGCTTCAAGATCATCCGCACGTCCATCCCAAAACTGCTTCAAATTAAAACTCGAGTTGAATACTGTTGGTGAATTAATATGACCTTTGGCTCCGTTAATCCCTGTAGAAAATTGTGCTTGATCAGTTCCACCCTTGGCAAGATCATGACAAGAAGCGCAAGAGAGACTGTTGTCTCCAGACAAACGTGTGTCATGAAATAATTTCTTACCGAGTGCTACTTTAGTCTGATCTAAATTCAAAGTTGCTGGATCAGGTAATGGCTTAATTGCCGTTACGCTATATTGATCCAACCATTCAGTTAGAGCTTGCTTATCCTGCTTAGTCAAAACCTTGTCCCAGTGCGCCACACGATACTGTATAGGTGGCATTGAATCATTCTTAATTACATCGGTCAATCTTGCAAAAATATATTTTGGAAGATCTTTATCATCTTCTATTGCAAAGAGTTCTTTCTCTAAATGAAAATATTTTTTACCTTTGTCAATATCCGCTTGAATTACAGACTGCACGATAGGTAACTGCGCGTACCATGGATAAACAGTTTGATCAGAGTGACAGTCCATGCATTTTTTGGAGAGGATTGCTTCTGCTCTTTCTCGCTGCATTGATTTTGCAGCAACAATTTGCGTGTTTAGTAAAAGAACTAATAGAGTCAATAAACGAATTTGCATTCTAATAAGTATACGATTTCTACGTCAGCCTGAGCAATCTCAAGCAGCGGTCAGATAATTCAATCAAGGTATCTAAAAAATATAAAGAAATAATTCAGGTGATCTGTTAGAATCAACTCCATCATTATGAATCAAATAAACACCAGTGTAGCCGGGGGTTGCTGTATTGGCGTTGAGCATATCCACAAAAAGGATAGCTTCAGCGCTGATATGGAAAGGTTGGATAAGCTTGGGCTCAGTGAAGCTCAAGCAGATAATCCTCAAGCCCAGAAACACTTAAGCGATCTGAAAAAACTAGGACATGGCTATGTCAATGCAGTGATGCATTTTATTGCAGACCGCTCTTTTGCAAATGCAAAGAACTTACATCGAATCACCAACACCGTTCGTGAAGAAATCACCAGCGCACAAAGTGATTTCCCGCAAGAACCTGCCTTTGCAAGAACCAGTCAAAGACCAATAGCCAAGACTGCAGAAGCAATTTCCAAAAGTGGTATAGAGCATGTTGGCAACATATTCAATTCCATATTTGCGACATTTGCTGGCTCTACCTTCTTTCCGGATTACTTGAAGCACTATGCCAAACTTGAACGTAATCACGCAGCCAAACAACTTGAAGCCTTCTAGTTAATACAGAATTGTGAGGCTAATGATCTCTTCAGATTTTCTGTAGAATTTATCTGTTAAAATCAGAGACACTATGGCAATTAGACCTGACGAAATAACTAGAATTCTTAAAGAACAAATCGCGGAATACAAAGACTCAACTCAGATTACTGAAG
>JABHOV010000055.1 GCA_018695135.1 Candidatus Melainabacteria bacterium
GTCTCAACTACTTTCTCAGGACCACCCTCAATCTTGTAAGGATTGGTGCGAGATGATTTGAGCACCGTGCCACCTTCGCGCACTATGTCTTCTGTGTTTTCTAAATTGATGTCAATAGTGATGCCTTCAACAGCTCCTTTCCAGCCATAACGAAGTCCTTGAACTTCCCAGCCATATTGCTTGGTTGCCTTATAAAGCAAACCTCTTATAACTGCATTCAATCCGGGACAATCCCCGCCACCTGTTAAAACTCCAACTCTTTTTGACATAAAATATTCTCCTAAGGCTTATATTCTAGCAAAACTCTTGTCTTTGCGAGGCAAAGCCGAAGCAATCCAACGCTTTGATATTGGTTTCAACGAAATTTTGCATTAGATTGCCACGCCCTTCGGGCTCGCAATGACGATAACGTTATAATTAAACAATGCTAAAGAGAATCGCTTTAATGACCAGCGGCGGCGACGCGCCAGGAATGAATGCTTTTATTAGAGCGACAACTAGATATGCCCTTGATAAAGGGATTGGGGTCTTTGGCATCTACGAAGGTTATCAAGGGATAATTGATAATCAAATACAAGGATTGCCTCGCGAAGATATCGTAAATATAATCCAGCGCGGTGGCACTATTCTCAAAACATCTCGCTCTGAAGAATTCATGACAGAAGCTGGACGCAAGAAAGCTGCTGCCAATCTTGAAGCGCTTGAGATTGATGGCTTGATTTGTTGTGGTGGTGATGGTAGTTACGCCGGGCTAGTTGCTTTCCAAAAACAATGGTCAGGACAAATGATTGGGCTACCAGGCACTATCGACAATGACATCAAGGGGACTGATTTTACTATTGGTTTTGATACCGCTGTTAATACCGCTGTTGAAGCCATAGACCGGCTGCGCGACACAGGTGACGCGCATTCAATGCATTTTATTGTTGAAGTAATGGGCAGGCATTGCGGCAATATTGCAACAGCGGTAGGCAAAGCAAGCGGCGCAGAATATGTTTTAATTCCAGAAACAGTAAGTGATATAGATGAAGTCAATCAAGCTATTCAAGTCAAAGGACATAATATAGTTGTAGTAGCCGAGGGTGATGAGCTTGGTGGAGCTTACAAAATCGCCCAGCTGCTTGAGAAAAAATCTGGCGACAAATCCTTCAGGGTTTGCATTCTAGGTCACACCCAGCGCGGTGGTAGACCGACGGCAAGAGATAGAATACTAGCTAGTGAAATGGGCATAAGAGCCGTTGATGCTCTGCTTGAAGGTGAAAGCCTCAAAGCAGTTGCCCAAGTCAATCAAAAATATAAACTCACTGAACTAAACGGCTAGACAATAATCCTTGGACTCAAGTCTGTCCTTGACCTCTGAATAATTAGTTATTGTTTGCTCATGAGTCTTTTTGTTCATCTTTTTAAATTCCGTTTCAATAGTGACTGGTGCAAGTCCAAGAAATGGAAAGACTTTGGTTTCAAAAATTGTTTGTGCATTAGTTGTCAAATCTTCATAAGTCAAAGAAACTAGTTGCTCTTGATTTTCTATTTCTGGTAATTGCTGATAAAAATCCTGCATCCTTTGCTTAAAAGCATCAAAGTCTTGCAGGTCCAGTTCAAAACCCTGCGGCTTGTATTCAGCAGCTGGCTTATCACCTAGTTTCCAGACATTGGTAAGTTCTGCTATTTTTTTTGAAATATATTGATCTAATAAAGAAGCACGATACAAAGTAACGAACTTGGCTTTAGGGAATTCATGCATCAAATCAGCGACAGTTAAGTCATGCATCGCAAATTGTTCTTCAAGCAATTTGGCTACCACCATTCTTTTCTTGCCCTTATTGATACTTGCTTTAATATGGAAAAACAACTCTGCACGCGAAACCATTTGCCTGCGGATACCGCGAACTATATCAGGATTGATGACTTCACCAACAGCATCTATTTCAGGATGCGAAGCCAAAAAGCCTTGAAGTAAATAACTACCACTTCTCGCGGAAGCGATTATAAATATCGCTTCAATGTCTTTTTTGTTAAAAATATAGTTGAGACTCGTCGAAGCCCTGCGCAAAAAGCGTTCAATTGGTCTAACCAGGACTGCTTTATAGAAAGACCGCTGTTGCACTAAACAAAATAGTATCATATAAGGGTGCCCGCTAAACGAATAGTCATCTATAGACAAGGAGCCATTGGCGATATCGTTCATACGCTAGTTCTCGTTAAATATATTCGCAAACAAGAACCTGATGCACAGATAGAGTTTTGTTGCGGGCCGGTAACTGCTGAGCTTTTGCAAAACTGCTGCGACTATATTGACAAGGTTTGGATTATTAATAAAGCCAGCTTTGAAGCTGACTTTGCCAAAGTCGGCAGATCGGATGAGTTTATTTTTTTGCATACGCAATGGTACAAAGCCTGGTGGATCAACTTCCGTCACATCAAAGCAAGCAAATTATTTTGCTATAAATACAACTCAAAACTAAGCGCTGTTGCTAACTATGTTACAGCAAGATTCCCTCAGATTGAAACAGAGCTAATTAAAAATCCCTATGCTGTTTTGGATCATCGGACACTTGTTAATCAAGATTTGTTACAAGGGGTTCAAGAGCAAGGCTTGCGAAACTATATTTGCATAGTGCTGGGGGTAGGCAATCTAAGACCACATCGCGCTTACCCACTTACTAAGTGGCTTGAATTTATCAAAACTCAAATCAAAGACACAAACTACCAAATTAAAATACTCGGTGGACCAGACGAAAAAGATCTGAGTCTCGAGTTCGAGGCTCATCTCAAGCAAGACACTGAATTACAAAGCAGCAGAATAGAAAACCTCATCGGCAAAACCTCATTAGTGGAACTTGTCGTGATTCTCTCTCAAGCCCAAGAGCTTTACTCAGCAGATACCGGCATCTTACACATCGGCGCAGCATCTGGAGCAGCAATAACTTCTATCTTTTCAATAACCAACCCCAATCGCTTCGGTCCCTTTAGCCCAGATGCCAAAGTATTAGCCTCGCCACGTTGTCAGTGCCAGCTTGATTCGGGCAGAAAGAAGCACTGTACTAAGTTAAAAGATGGATTTGCAGGATGTATTTGGAATATTAGTCTATAATTATCAAACAATGAACCCACGCAACTTCTCATTACTAATCGCCGGCTTTCTTTGGATCGCCGTTGGACTACGAATCGGCAAACGAGGGCTTGGTTGGCTTGAGCCTTATTTTCAAACCCCTGACTGGCACTTATATTTGCTTGGGCTCTCTTTAATTATTGGTTTAGCTAAGGCTTTTACTGTTTTGCGCAAGGCAGTTAATAGAAGAATTGAAACTCTTGCAGAAATTGATGATCAACCACTTAACTATCTAGTTGGTTGGCTCAAACTACTTGGACCTCGAGGTATTATAGTTATTGGAATCATGATAGGACTTGGTTTCGGGCTACGTTTTTGGCGCGAGAGTGGTGGAGATCCCTATAATATCTTTGGATTTATTTATCTGGGTATTGCAATTGGTCTTATTGGCTCATCTGCCTTTTTCTTTAAGGCAATCAATAAGGATAATTAATTCACCAGCAATTGACTTTCACGATTTTCAAGACTCTGCTTAAAATCAGCAGCTAGTATTTTAGCTATATCAAATAGCTCTACATCCTCGAGGTGAATAGAAGACAGGTCAAGAGAATGGTGTCGACAATAAGCTTGATATGCTGAATTTACCTTTGCATTAACATGGTTTCTTTGATCAGGAGCAACTTCATCCCAGCAGAATAAATTTAAAGGATCATCTAAAGCCTTAGCAATAAAAACAAATAAACTTGAACTGCGTTTATCAAATTCATCTGGCAAAACGCTAGAGCCAAATAAATAATCTGCTAGCCCTTGCCAAACTTGAGACCTCGAATCCTGCGCAAAGCTACGATCAGGGGCTCTGTCAAAAAAAGCTCTGTTCATCACCCGAGTCCCTTGCCAATCGCTTACTGGCTGTGTCTGAACGGGTTCATCAATTGACATCACATTAAATAGATAGGAAGGTAAACCCTGAACTACGTTACTGATATGCTTTACAGAGAAAGCCGAATCATTTTCAGTAGCACGTGCTAAAAATCTTGCTGGCAATAAAGCTGACAAGCTAGCAGCAAAATCCCAAGGCTTATGATCTATTCTGACAGGCAGTAAAAAATCACTGCTCAATGGATCAAAAATCGCGCTTGAAGCAGCTTCTAAATTTAGGATTGTGTTAAAAACTGATGGGTTAATCATTAAACCAGTCTCTCTAATAAAAGAAGCATTATCAAACTGATTCAGACCAAGACGCTTAGAGAGATCCTCTACCACCATAATTGAAGCCAATAAAAAACTCTGCAACTGCCGCTTTGTCCTTGCAGATCCAGGGTTATATGTAACCTGTTTAGCAAAATGTTTCACGGTCTCATTAAGACGCTGTTTAAAGTCTTGAACTTGGATGTCCCTTCTTACAAGACTAGCAGGACACAATCCTCCGGGCAATAAAGCTTCTAAAATAAAGGTCTTAATTGTAATAGGGTGGGGTATTTGTTTTGGGTAATAAGCCTTTATCAGCTGATCCATATTCGCCCTATCCCAAGTCAAAGACCTGGGCTTGGCACAAAGCAATATAAGCCGGTGCAGCAATTTCTCTCTTTGTGATACTGCTTTTCTTTGAGAACAGTCATAAGAGCGTTGTTCTGAAGCAAGTCTTGAAATCCTCACAACTATCATCCTACAAGATAATGCACATCTTGATTTGCGCCATACCTATTATTATATTTTATTAAGCTTTTGCATATGGGGAGCCAAATAAGCTACAATCATATTTGTCCAACAGATCAATGTTTACTTAGAGGGGAATGTCAACGAAGCAAAGCTTCAAATTACACCGGAGAATCGAATGTCAAAAAAATCACAAACTGACCATGTAGCAGAAATTAAGTTAGAGAAAAAGGAAAACTATCCTCAACTCAAAGAGAGAACCAAGGCAACCATACTTGCCAAAAATTCAAATGGTCTCTTTTTAGATATAGCTAGAAGCTTCGAGGGCTATGTAAACCCCAAAGAGCTCGGTGACAAAAACTTAGATGCTTATTCTATCGGTGAAGTAATTGAAGTATATGTGACCTCAGAAGATCGCAATCAGCCGGGTATTTTCAAGCTTTCAATCAAACAGCTTGAAGAAAACCATAAATGGACACAATTAGACTTGCTCAAAGACATAGAACTAGAACTTAAAGTCAGCAAAGTACTCAAAAGTGGTATTGAAGTTGAAATAATAGCAACTAAACAAACTGGGTTTATTCCTTATGGCTATTTAGATATCCGCGAGGAGCCGCTTAAAAGCAAAGACAAAACCCAATGGAATGGGCTAGTAATCACAGGTAAAGTGCATGAGCATGATCAAAGCAAAAACAAGATTATTCTCAATCAAAGAACAATTACAGAACTTAAGCGTGAACAAAGAGCCAAGACTATTCTTGCCACTGTAACGAAAGGGCAAAAAATCAAGGGCACTATTGTCAGAATCGCCGAATTTGGTGCTTTTGTTGATATAGGTGGCATTGATGCTTTGATTCCATCTTCAGAATTAAGCTGGGCTAGATTCAAACAACCGAGTGATGTGATTAAAGTAGGAGAAGAAATTGAAGCGGTTGTCTTTAAAATAGACACAGAGAAAAATAGAATCGCTTTAAGTATCAAACAAGCTAATCCAAACCCTTGGACCCAAGTTACTAGTAAAATCTCAATCGGGCACAAAGGCAAAGGTAAAGTTGTAACTCAAGCTGAGTTTGGTGTTTTTGTTGAAGTTATTCCTGGGATAGAAGCTCTTTTACACAAATCACTATTCAATGAAACTAACAAGCCTGAACTAGGGCAAGAGATTGCATATGAAGTTATCAATTTAGAAGCTGATAAAAAAAGAATGGGGATTAAGTATATTCA
>JABHOV010000124.1 GCA_018695135.1 Candidatus Melainabacteria bacterium
TGTGATGACCAAATCCAGCTATTGACCTTCTCTGGTAACTCAGTGGCTATCGGACTTACAATCAAGCTAAGGATTAGTGGACTGACATTAATCAATTCTGAGATATGTTCTATAGCTCCAACAAAACCATGTGCAAAGTAAATTATTCCAGCTAAACCAATTAGAGTTTGGATTACTACTGTTGTCATATTGACCTTGAGCTTTAAGAAACGCTCCAAAAATAAAATAGGGCAATCATGAATTTCGTAGTCACCAGAAAATTCTTTCTTGGATGCTTTGTAAGTCAAAATGAGATAGTTGATATAAAGAGCGATAATCAAAAAGCCAACTATGGCTCTTAGACTAAAACTAATCTCGTCGTAGCATTGATTAGGAATGCCTGTATTAAAGAGATTGAGTAGCTTGATGCCAAACTCAGTCTGGCAGAGCTTGCTAATGATTTGCGTTAAGTAATCAGAGGAAAGCCCAGCGGCAAGAATTGCAATGAAAAATACCTTGAGGAAATAGCGCAAGTCTCTTTCTAGATGCTCAGAGTTGAGTTCTAGATTGGTTGATTTGCGGGATTTGCGGTGCAAATAAATACTCAAACCAAGTAAAAACATTGTCAGTGTTGAGAGCATAAATGGTGCGCCGAGTATCGCCCCAATAGCTATATCATTTTTGGCTGCAACAGCTCCAAGAGCTCCTTGACTTGCCATATAAATTGCAACTAGTGGCAAAATAGTTTCTGGCAGTGCAGTACCAATAGCTGCAAGCACACTACCAGTAAATTCATGACCGATATTGAGTCTTTCACCAAGGTTTTCAATTGCATTTGTAAAGATCTCGCAGGATACTAAGATGCCGAGAAGTAGTAAGATCATTTGGAGCCAGTAGAGCATTTGATTATTATACTAGACTTCTTGTTCTTGTTTAAAGCCATATCGTACTTGTTTTAGTTGAATTGCTAGGCTTTTGCTATGATTATTCCAATGTCAACACTTAAAACTAAGCACCTTACTATTGATTTAGAGAAAATTCAAAACGATTTGAAACCAGTCTGGAAAAGGTTTGACACCATAAAAGATTTTACTCAAGTGAAGGTCTTGAACGCCTTTAAGCAAGCGGGAATCCAAAACTCTCACTTCTCTTGGGTCACTGGTTATGGCTATGATGATCTTGGTAAAGACAAGCTCGACGAGCTTTATGCTGCATATTTTAATACAGAAGCGGCTTTGGTGAGACCTCAATTGGTTTCTGGTACTCATGCTATTGCTTCAGCGATTTTTGGAAATCTCAAGTCTGGTGATCGCTTGATTACAGTGGGTAAGCCCTATGACACTTTGCAGACTGTTTTTGACAAGTGGAGTGAGAGGTTTGGGATTGAGTTAGTGTCATTGCGAGCCGAAGGCGAAGTAATCCAGTTGACAGATTTTGTCGGTGAATTAAATTGCCTCGATAACGCTCGCAATGACAAAGGGCATGATCTATATTTCATCCAACGCTCACGCGGCTACGAGTGGAGAGACTCTCACTCATTAGATTATATAGAAAAGCTCATTGTCGAAATTAAATCTCAAAACCCGAAGGCAATTGTCTTCGTTGATAACTGCTATGGTGAATTTACTCAAGAGCGCGAACCTACTGATATTGGTGCTGATCTGATTGCTGGCTCTTTGATCAAAAATCCTGGTGGCGGGATTGTAGCTGCTGGCGCTTATATCGCCGGTAAAGAAGAATTGGTAAACAATGCTGCTGATTTTGTTACAGCGCCAGGGATTGGTAAGCATGGCGGTTGTATGTTTGATCAGACGAGATTGTATTTCCAGGGATTTTTTATGGCACCACTGATTGTAAGTGAAGCTCTCAAGGGAATGAGCCTTGCTGCCAAAGTCTTTGAAAACATGGGTTTAGAGACTTTGCCCGGTTCTGAATCTGATCGCAATGACATTATTCAAGCGATTAAATTCAATGACAAAGATAAATTAATTGAGTTTTGTAAAATCGTTCAGAATAATTGTCCAATCAATTCTATGTTCTCTCCAATACCGGATGATATTTCTGGTTATGATGATCAAGTGATAATGGCTTCTGGTTCCTTTATTGAAGGATCAAGTATAGAGCTTTCTGCTGATGGTCCCTTGCGCGAGCCGTTTGTAGGTTATTTTCAAGGTGGTTTAAGTTACGCACATACTAAGCATGTACTTAGTCAAATTATTTTGTCTGACAATCTTGGATAATCCACAACTTGCTCTTAACAACAATAGGTCCATAATGTTCTTCAAACTCATAATAATTTGGTTTAACCATAGTGCCATGCCCAAAGATTTCATATTTATCGATTGAACCTCTGGTGATAGCATTAAAGTGATCAACCTCGTTGTGAAGCCCTTCTGTATGCGCCTTGTAGTCAAGGTTGGCAAGTGTGCCGTTGGTGTCGCGCCACTCGGTTTGATACTTGACTTCTTTTGCAAAGTAAGTCCCTTCAACCTCATTAGTGTTTTTCTTGCCATCACTTTTGATGTGGAGATTTAGAAATTCTACTCCAGCGAGCTTGGCATGTACTTTCATTGAAGCGTTTCTTGGTAGGCTTGCACCGATTTTATTTTCGTACTCTAAATCAAACTCGTTGAGTGTACCTGTGGCTACAATTTTGCGACCAAAGAAACCATGACCTTGGACTTCTATATCAAGAGTGGTTTTTTGATAGGGTTCACCGAACTCCGCTTCAAGGTTTTTGACATAATAGAGACGTTCTAATCTACAGGATTTTTTGTCTTTGTAGATTCCAGCGTGAGCAAATGCACGAATTGCAAGAATTGGTAAATAATTAGATGCTACTTTGTATGGGGTATCAAAGAGTGGATAGTTTTGTAGATTGACTTCGCATTGATCTGCTGCGCTCTCACAAAGTATATGTTGACGTGCTTGAGCCGCTAGATTAAAGCCAGAGGCGATAATCAAAATTAGCAGGCTGTATTTTATCGTTTGATTCAGCAACTATTCTATTTATTCCATGATTTTGACATCTTAAATCGTCATTTGGCGTGTTATTCTATATAAATACACTGGAAACCCATGTTGATGTTGGCAATAGAGCAAAATACAGATATATCCAAGCTTACGACTCTTAGAGTCAAGGCTAGTGCTGAGTTTTTTGCAGCACCGGTTAATTTAGAGGAATTAGTGGCTCTATTTAAGGAAATTAAGCAGAAAAATTGGTCTTGGAATATTCTTGGTGCTGGTTCTAATACATTATTGAGTTCAAGACCTTTGAAGGGGATAATGATTTCAACTAATAAGCTTGATTTTGTAACTAAGCTTGGTGAGACTCAATACGAAGTTGGTGCTGGTTTGCGCATGCCCAAGTTCTGCGCCCTGATGACTAGGGACTCACTTGCTGGAACAGAATTTATGGAAGGAATCCCTGGCTCTGTTGGTGGCGGTATTGTGATGAACGCTGGCGCGCACGGCGCTGAGATTTCTGATATTTTAGTTAGTGTCAAATTGCTAAACCTAGCAAGTCTTGAGCTTGAAGAGAGAACGAAGAATGATCTTGATTTTGCATACCGCTCTTCCAATATTAATTCACAAACTCATTTATTAGTTTCAGCTGTTTTTGACTTGAAAGCAGACGACAAAGATGCAATTAGAGCAAGAGTGCAAACAAACAACAAAGCCAGAACAACTAGGCAGCCAATTAAATCATTTACTTGTGGTTGCACTTTTAAAAACCCGCAGGCTGGTTATGGCGCTGGTCAATTAATTGATGATCTTGGTATCAAGGGTCACCGTGTTGGTGATTTTGTTATATCTAATCTACACGGCAATTTTTTTGAGAATCATGGTGAAGGAACTTCGTCTGAATTTTGTGAATTGATGAAGTTTGTTCAGGCTAAAGCTCAGTCAGAGAAAGGCATGTCGCTCAAACCTGAGGTTAAACCAATGGGTGACTTTAGTAAAGAAGAACTTGAGATTTGGTCTTAGTTATTGAGCTTCATTAGCTCTCGTTAGACCAGTTAAGTCCAGCAACTGTTGAAGAATCTCTGGAGCATTCTGCTCACCGCTATAAAAGAAATAAGTCTTGTTGATTGTGATTGCTTGAGTTTCTTTGTTTGGATTAATTGATTGTGGAGTGATGCTCTGCGGGAATTGCACTTTGATGACATCGCCGCGCTTGTGATAGTCTTGCTTCCACGGAAAGCTGTTGTGATAATCAAGTTCTTGTAACTTACTGAGTAATTCAATTTGCGGCTCTGCTTGATTGAAACTAGTTTGAAAAATCTCTGAGCTATTAGATGAGTCCTGAAGAATTGTTTCTTCAACTAAGCCATCTTGAAAATATCTATATTCAATGATTTTGTCTGCAGCAATATTGCGTGCTTCTATTTTAAATAAAAGTAGGTTGCTTGCTTTGAGAGCTGGTTGAGTGCAGCTAGTAAGCAATAATACGAGGAATAAGTTAAGAGCTTTCATTATAGATAAATTATATTGTATTTTAGTTAGAGCAAGAGTGAATTCTTGGGATATAATATAAATCAAGAGGTTTTTATTAGATGATTAATATAGAAGCAAGACATTTGAAGATATTGAGGGATATCCTATCAAAGGTAGGTGTTAGTTTCTACGTATTTGGATCTCGAGCCAAGGGCACTAATCGTAAATTCTCGGATCTAGATTTAATTTATAAAGAACCAATTGATATTGGTTCTTTAGGTGATATTCGTTATCAATTAGAAGAATCTAATTTGCCATATAAAGTAGATATAATTAATTATCACGATTGCAAAGATAGCTTTATTGATTTGATAAAACAAGATCTTATTGAGCTGGATTTAAAGTGATTTGAGTTTATTTGTGAGTTGATCAAGTAGTTCTTGAAATTCACCTAGTTTATCAAAAATAGATTTAGCGGTTTCTTCATTGTAAGTATGAACAGTGAGATTTCTTGTTTCATGAAAATTGAACCAGGTTTCAGGATCATCGATCAACTCTTGATCTGCAGCTATTCGATAAACCTCCCGTGGATTAGCTTTTACTATTAGTCCTTGAGCTTCTATGACTTTTTTTAGAGTCTTCCAGGATAATTCATAACACATCTCAAATAATTTAATTGCACCAGTGCGATCTAAATCATCCTTGATATTGGCAAGAGCATCATCGAGTTGTGACTTGACTTTGATTAAAGGGCTGAGGTTGATTTCACCAAAGATTATATGATCGGCCATTGTTATATTATAACTTAAGTTGCTCTTCCAGCTCATCAAGCTGATCATAGTAAGTCATATCAAAGCGAACTGGAGTAATTGAAACCTTGTGGTTCAGTAGGGCGTAACCATCGGTGCCGTCTACTTCAAGTCCCTCAATTGGCGCGCCAGCAAGCCAGAAGTACTTATTGCCGCGAGGGTCTTGTCTTTCTTCGTAGTTCTCTTCATAGGCTCTGTTACCAAGCTTGGTAATTTCTACTCCACGATATTTATCGCGTGGTCCTGGTGGGATATTGATATTGAGGAAACTGCGCTTGGGGATTAGATTTGGCAAGTCGTTGTTATTAACAAAGTCAAGTATCCATTCAGCAGCGTCATCAAATTCCTTAGAGCTATAACTATAAAGTGAAGTGGCGATTGCTGGTACACCAAGTAGCATCGCTTCCATTGCAGCAGATACGGTGCCAGAATAAAGTACGTCTATGCCAAGATTGGGTCCATGATTAATTCCTGAAACCATCAAGTCAAACTTGATGTCTTTGAACAGCGCTCCTAGAGCTACTTTGGAGCAGTCAGCTGGAGTGCCTGATGTCATGTGTGCAGCTTTAGCATTAGCTACAAGATCACTGGTTTTAGCGAAACTAACCATAAGTGGTTTGTGCAGGCTCATTGAGTGACCAGTTGCCGATCTCTCTCGATCTGGCGCACAGACATAAACCTCATGGTCTTTAGAGAGTGCATTTGCTAGAGCTCTTATTCCTTCAGCCCAAATTCCATCGTCGTTACTTACTAATATTTTCATGTAGGTAATTATATTATGCCCATTTTGGGCACTTCAATAAACTCTACAGAGCGATATATCTAAGAACAAACGGATCTGTATTCGAGATATCAATTGTAAAATCTTGAGTTCTATTTTCCAGTGTGGGTAAGAAGTCTAATTTGTCTTGTATTTTACCAGAGGCTAGATTGCTCAAATCATGCCCTGCTATAAGTAAGTCTCCTCCAGCTTGTCTTGCTTCATCTATGATTAATTTCATGAATAATGTGCCCAGTCCCTGTTTTCTTGCTTTGCTTGAGACCTGGATGCCTCCCCCTAAATATATTGATGATCGTGATTTTGTTTTAAAATCTTGATGTTCTAATTGGATCAATTTTTCAGTTAATAGTGCTTTGAGGTAAATATAATGATAAGAATAGTCTTTTAACTTACTTAGTTTTGAGTTTAATAATTGTTGATAATCCTCTAATGACTTAGTTTCTAGACTGTAAGCTAGTATATTTTGATTGCTATCTAGCGCTATGATGAATGCTGATCCATTCTGTGTGTTTCGGAGTCTCTCTTTTAAGAACTTGTCTAAGAAAGATTTATCATGTTGGGGATTGTCATCCATTAGAAATGAAATAAGTTTGTTTATGCAAAATTCTTTATAATCTGCTTCATCATTATCTACAACTTGGATGAATTGAATTGCTTGCTGCTGTTTTTGAATTAGTGGTGAATGAAATTCTCTGACTAACATATCTTATTAATTATAGCTTTTAGTTATTAGATTACGCATTTGCTACAGAGGCAGCTAGTTTCTCAGAAGCTTTAATAGAAGCATTATTAGCCAATAGATAATTAATTCTGGTTCTTTCTTTGATTTGCTCCCATTTGATTTGTTTTAATTCTGCAACTTTTTGATCTACTCCTTGAGCTACTGATTCAGGACTAAATTCGCTACCATCAGAAACTATATTGTCATAATCAAAATTATTATTGATGCCATCTCCGATATCTAAACTAGAGAACGGATCATCTTGGCTGGATATTGGTGATTGTTCTAAGCCTCTAGGGGTATTTTGATTATCATTTGAGCTTTGAAACTCATCTTGAATCGAATCTAATAGATTCTGTTCATCACTATCAATTTCACCATCTGCTTCTGCTTCAGCAAGTATGTCTTGATACAGTTTTTGAACTCTTTCTTCGTATACTTTTCCTAATCTAATACTACTTTCTGACATTGTTCTATCCTTTGTTAATTAAGCCATTCTTGACCATTGTTCCTCTAATTTGGATCCATAATCAAGACCATCAAATATCATGCCGTCAAACCTAGCATTAACTGAGTCTCTAAATCCTTCTTCTTTTACAGCTTGTAGTCTTTCAATTCTAGAGTTTACTCCAGCTCTAGTGTCCTGTACATCTCCTTCTCCGATGTAGTCTATACTATTGAAATCTCTTTTAAGAGCGTTCATTCCGGCTCCCATTAATGAATTGATTGGTACTGACATTGTTTATCTCCTGTGATTATTAGCCTATAGCTTGTCTGAATTTTTCGAATTTATCATATTCGACTTTCATTCTAGAACTTTGTACTGACTGTTCTTGTTCTTTGTTTTTGATTGCTTTGAGCGCTTCTGTTTGTGCAGATGATGCACTTCTAAGTTCGTTACCTGAAGGTACTCCTGCTTGATTAAATGTTGGTGGTGTTGCCATAACTAATCTCCTTGTATAGATACAAAGTAAATAGTTATATGCTTTTGATAAAGATTTCTAAAATATAAGTTATTTCTTATACAAAGTTAAGAAGAGGTTAAATGTGACAATAAGTTTTGATTTTCCGTACAAAAAAAAGCCAGTCATAGACCGGCTTTGTAGAAATTTATTTATTTATAAATTTAGAGTGCTGTTAGACCTAAACCTCTTGCTAATGCAGCAAATATTTTGGTTGGTAAGAGTTGTACACTCAGAAATAATCCTAATAATTGTTCGGTAAACTTGACCATAAACTGTTGATTGTTAAGTAATTGTTGAGCCTCTGCTTGAGTTTTAGGATCTTTTGCTTTCTCTGCAGCATTTGCACCTACTTGATTAGTATGATCTTGTAAACCCTTGATAATTGATTGTGTATCAGTCATTCCGTGCTTAAACACTTCCCCTGCTGATGTTGTATCTGTTCCTGCTGCCTTTGCTGATGGTATTCCCATTGTTCTGTTCTCCTATGTCTGTACAAAGTGATGCTTGTCATGAAGTTGATACGTATTTACCAGATTGTGAATATTTACTGATTAATAGTAATTCTTTATCAAATATTGTATTGACTTAACTATATCTTAATTAAGGAGCAATTAACATGAGCTTAAGTGTAGATTTTTCAGATAATTTAATGAGTACGGCAAGAGGCCCTCAGCTAGCAGCACCATTGGTGACAGCGCATATAACAATAGGAGCTGGTTCAGCTACTAGGCGACAAGGCAGTGATACTAGTGATATAAGAGAGGCAGATCCTAAGTACGCCGACTCAAGGTCACTTGATATTGCTTACTATCAAGATTTCCAACAGTCTTATGGTAGCAGGCTTGAAAATATTTATAGTGAATATTCTAACTTTGATCAATATGCTGGTAGTAAGGAAGCTGAGCTCAAGCAAAGACAATCAAGAAAGCAAATATTGCTTTTGATTTCTAATACTGCAAAAGATTCTACAAAACCTTTATTTGATGTAATGGAAAGTTTTAAAAGATTTTATGTAACTCGAGGAAATGAAATTCATAATGAGGATATTCAGACACAAATCTTCAAAGAGATTCTCAATAGTATCCCGGCTGCTGCTAAAGGAATTGAGCTTGCAGTTAGAGATGAAGAGGGTAGGCTTACTGATGAAAAAATAACAATTGGTCAAATCCTTGATAATCCAAAATTAATTAAAAAATATATGGAAGATCCAAAGATGCGAGAAGTGATTGCTAAAACAGCATTAGATCTTGCTGCAAAGACTGACACCAAGCCAGTTTCAAGTGAACCATTGAATGCTGCTGGAACGACTGCCGCCGTTATCGGCATGGGAGTTGCTACTTATGCTACTTTATCAGCCATTGTTCATGGTGTAATGGCAGTAGGTGCATCAGCCGGAGTAACAAGCTTACTCGCTGGTGGTGGTACTGGAATAGTGAGTACGGTTGCAGGCTTCTTGGGATTAACAGGACCTGTCGGACTAGCAATTTTGGCAATATCAGCAATAGCATTAATTGCAGTTCCTTTTATTGTTGGAGAGTTTCAAGATGCTTCTGATATAGCTAGTTATGGTGTCAAGAGTGAAGCGAATGAAGACTGGACTGATTGGTCTAAAGTCATAGGTATTGGATATCTTGGCGAAGGTTGGGGACATGTTGCTAAGAGAATAGGAAAACATTTAGAGGCGTAAATAGAGAAGGAAAATATTATGGGTAAATTAGGAGCGGCAACACAAGTTATGGGCTGGGTCACCAAGAACGCAAGACCGGGAGCTGTCTATGGCTTATTAAAAGAAAGTCTTAGCTCTGGTAAAGGGCTTTTAGGTAGTGCCAAGCGAGTATTTTGTGGATCTTGGGATGATTTAGGTAAGTCCTATACCAGTAAAGCAGTCAAAAAAGAAATGAGATCTAAGCTAGTTAAAGAGTGGAAGAAAAAAAGCATTACAAAAGACCAATTTATTAAACGTACAAAAGAGCTTAATGCAGGTGGAGTTATAGATGAGAGCATCTCTGATAAAGTATCAATGATTAAACTCATTAAATTGGGCTTATTAGGCGGTTTTTCGCTGATTGCACCAAGTTGTGCATTGCGTACTTATGAAGAAGGTAA
>JABHOV010000078.1 GCA_018695135.1 Candidatus Melainabacteria bacterium
CAATAATTAGCATTTGAATAAACTTGTCGGTAATGAAGCTCCTCGCGGCAAGCCGCGGGGAATTAAACCCAAAGACGATTAAAAGCCCTCCCTCAACGGATGGCTTTTTTTTGTAGCCTGTTATACTAGTCTAGGAGGCTGTCGGAATAATCCAATAACTGTGTTACGCTCGCCCTCATTTAATAGAATAAACTTCGGGTAAACACCAAAAGCCATGCGCAATATTGAAATTTACGATACAACACTTAGAGATGGCGCACAGATGCGTGATATTTCTTTTAGTGTCAACGACAAACTAAAGATACTCGAAATCCTCGATGATCTTGGAATCACCTACGTAGAAGGTGGCTGGCCTGGAGCAAACCCCAAAGATATAGACTTCTTTACAGAAGCAGCCAAACTCAAACTAACTAAGACCAAACTCACAGCATTTGGCAGTACTCGCAAAGCCAATACCAAAGTAAACGAAGATCCAATTTTGCAAGCTCTACTTCGAGCTGAAACTCAAATCATTTGTATCGTTGCCAAAAGCTCTGCTTGGCAAATCGAAACAACCATGAAAGCTAGCCTTGAGCAAAACCTGGCAATGCTCAATGAAAGTATCGAGTACCTAAGATCAGAAGGTAGAGAGGTTTTTGTGGACGCTGAACATTTTTTTGATGGCTACAAAAACAATCCTGAATACGCAAAACAATTTATCGAGACTGCAGCTAAAGCTGGAGCTAGTCGAATGATACTCTGTGACACCAATGGCGGCTCATTGCCTGAGGATGTTTATCGGATTACCCAGGAGATGGTTGTTAATAACGCAGCAGCTGGAGCTTCTGGCATGGATTTTGGGATTCATGCGCATAATGATTCAGACCTTGCCGTCGCCAATAGCATACGTGCAATCCGAGCAGGTGCAATCCAAGTCCAAGGTACCATCAATGGTTACGGTGAGCGTTGCGGCAATGCCAACCTGCTTTCTATTATTCCAAACCTAGAACTTAAATACGGTGATGACAATTTAATTTGCTTACCAAAAGGCAACTTAAACAAACTCACCAAGGTTGCCAAACAAATCTCAGAGATTGCAAACATGAATCTCAACCAGTCACAACCTTTTGTTGGTGACAGAGCATTCACACACAAGGGCGGTTTGCACGCAAGTGCAATAGCCAAAGACAAAACAAGCTATGAACATGTAGATCCAGCCAGCGTCGGTAATTTCACTCGAGTTGTAGTTTCTGAACAATCTGGAGTGAGTAATATCCTTGACTGGTTCAACAATAATGGTTTTGATTTCGATTCTGACAGCCAAGCAAAAGAAGCTGCACAAAAAGTCCTCACCAAACTCAAAGAGCTTGAGCATCAGGGTTATAGCTACGAAAATGCAGCTGCCAGCTTTGATCTATTAGTGCGTAGAGTACTTGGTGATAAAGCTTCCCCTCCATTTTTTGAAACGATTGAATCTAATGTAAGGATCGTCAATGGTGAACAAACCGAAGCTACTGTCAGGGTTAAAATTGGAGACAAACAATTTCATTCCGCTAGTCTCGGTAATGGTCCTGCCAATGCTATGGATCAGGCTTTACGCAAATCGCTAAGAGAATTTTATCCAGAGATAAATAATTTCCAACTACTTGATTTCAAAGTAAGGATTTTAGATAGTCATTTAGGTACTGCGTCGGTAACTAAGGTACAGGTGACTACAAGTTATTTACCTGAGCAAAATCTACCAGAAAAGCTCCCGGGTGCAAGCTCCCGGACAGATTCTTGGGATACTATTGGGGTTAGTTCTAATATCGTCAAAGCCAGCTGGGATGCAATCGTAGACAGTATTGTATATGGTTTAATTAAAGAAAGAGCTAAGATCAAGGAGAAGCAAAACTAATGCCATTAACAGGACAAGAATTAGTTGAAGCCAATACTTTCCTGCAAAGACTGCAAGGTCAAACAGTTAGAGTCGAAGTCGCTTCTAGAATCAATATTGGATTTAGACAGGCGATGTCAGTTAAACTAGCCAAATCTACTGACTTATATACTTGTACCAGTGAATCAGGCGAAGTTGCTGCTTCTATAGACCTAAGTCAAGCCGAGAGCTTAAGTTCTGATCATAGCTCTGTGACTTTGCTTTATGGGGATAACTTAATTACTATTCGGTTTGCTAGGTCAAGATAGAAGAGTTTAAGAAATAGGACAAAGCTGCCATTTTGTGGTGCAAAAAGATGCCAGAGCCAAAACACAAACGAGAAGATTATAAGGCTGCAAGAGAGGGCGGTCTGCTAACAGATGTCAGTGAACACCTTACAGAGCTGCGCAATAGATTAATAATCTCTGTAATTGTGCTGCTTGCAATTTTTATTATTGCGTTCAACTTCTCTCATCAAATAATCACAATACTACAAGCACTCGCTCCAGCAGGCTCAAGCTTTTTTCAAATCAAGCCTGGCGAATTATTAATGATCAGCATCAAAGTTTCAATCTTCAGCTCCGTAGTAATAGCCATGCCACTATTGCTACAGCAAATAGAAAGCTTTCTTCGACCTGGTCTTAAAGACAAAGAACTTAATCTACTTGGTCCAATATTAATTAGCTCGCCAATATTGTTTTGGCTGGGAATGGCATTTGCCTATTTCTTTACATTACCTTCTTTGTTAGAATTCTTACTTGGTTTCGGTCAAGGGCTAGTGGAGGCTCGTTATGGACTAGAGCATTTTATTAATTTAGAGCTATCCATCCTGAGTATTTGCGGCATTAGTTTTCAACTACCTATCGTTTTAATCAGCCTGGCTCAGTTTGGTATTGTCAGCAGCAAAGGACTCTTGCGTCTCTGGCGTTATGTAATACTAGGGGCATTTATGCTTGCAGCAGTGATCACCCCAACGCCTGATCCACTAACAATGAGCATCCTAGCTGGAGCTCTTCTTGCATTGTTTTTCCTTACCATTTTGATTTTAAAGGCAATGAAGCGCTAAGAAGACCTTGCAACTTGCTATAATACTTTTGTGTTCATTGCGTCCAGAAGAGAAAAACTAATAGTTCTAATAACCCTGATCTTGGTATCAGGCACCGGTTATTTCATCTTGGATTTAATGAGTTTCAAATCATCCAATATCAAAGAGGCAAGAGAACTACTCAAAGAATTCAAAATTGCCAAAGCACAAAATATATTAGAAAAAACCAAACTCCGCTTAAGAACCAGTGATGAAGATCTTGATACTCTTTTACTTTATTCTCAAATCAAACTTGCAAAATACAAACAAGCAAATAAATTCTTAGACGAAAACATCAAAAGCATCCCTGTCAACTTCAAAGACAGCTTCCTAGAGCTTGTTGAAATACTCAATGTCAACGATAGAGCAGACCTTATCGTCAAGCTCATTGGCAAAGCTAGCAAACTCAAACTCGAGCAAGAATATTTTATAGCGATTAGTCAAAGACGCAGCCAAATCAAACAAGAATTTGCAATCCTTGAAGCTGGTCTTAATTACCTCAACACTCGCAAATTAGACAAGAAGAACAAAACTGCCATCTCAAGTCTCAAACTCGAGTCATACCTACTCAAGCGCTGCATGGAAGTTGCTGACATCAATATCGGCTCTAAGAACTATAAATCGGCCCTTGCCTATCTTGAAAAAGCTCTTAATTGGGGCATTGTCAATAATTCTGCCCTCAAAGATGATTTCTACTTGAGCTTGGCACTCACTTACAAGAATCTTCACAATTTTGATAAAGCATGGGAGAATATGCAATTAGCAGCCAAGCTTGGTAATGAAAGAGCCAAGGGAATGATTGAAGATTTACATAAGAAGTATAAGTAAGAACCCTAGGTTTAACGGCTCTAAGGCTCTAAGGCTGTAGCGTTCTAACGGTTTTAGCTTGAGTCCTACAGCATTTAATTATAGGTAGAAATACTCAGACATAGTGTAAATACCGGTCATGCTAAAATATTAAGGCATTGTGAATTCGTAAAGCGTAAAGCATGGTGCAATGAGATGGATCAATTATCCATATAGAGAAACGAGGAAATGGCCGAGTGCTGGTAAATGGTTAGTACACAACCAATTAAATTCATAAACCCAGAGTCTCAAGAACTGAGTCCTGGCTCTGCCATGCAAGCAAAACTTCCAAGAACACAAACTGAAGAAGCTTCACGTGATGTCACAAATGATATTGGAGCCATGCATCAAAACAAAGTTAAGACCTTTGGTGATATTGAAGCTGAACAAAAAAAGACACTTCAATATATGTTGATCGACTTACGAAAAATCGTTCATCTGGTAACCAGTGTGGTTTGTGGTGTCACTTCATTTACCAGTAGGCTATTACCAGAACAAAGCAAACTGAAACTAGCTCTTAATGCAAGTTCTACCTGGCTTGCCAAACTAGCAATTGGAGTTGTTTCTGGAGCATCAGGAGCGGTAGATGCTTTCAAAGATGGAAAATACTTGCTGGCAATTTCACAAATTGGAGATGCTATTACAACAGTGCTTGCGCCAACAAAAGAAATTACTAATTATCGAGGTCTGTGGATTGGTGCCTACAACGCCTTGCCAGCGCTAGAAACCATCGAGGGCAAATCAAAATATCTCAACTTTAATGACAATGTGCAAACAACTTGGAGAGCATTTAAGCAAGCATGTTCAGAACTCAAAGCAAATCCTGCTGCAATCTTTGATAGACAACGAAGTGGTATGTTGGGATTAGTTACTGGTGTGCTGACATCAGCAAGTTCATTAATGTATATGATTACCGGAGCAAAAACATTTGCATCCATTCGTGACGCTGTTGGCATGGGAGTAGAATTAGAAAAACTCAAATCGATTCACTATCAGGCTGGACGTGGCAGATATATCGCCAGTGGTTGGACTATGCTCTTTGGCTCAGCAGCCAATATGATTAGTAAATATTCTGCCAAAGGACAAGAATTCTGGTCCTACCTCAATCTTTCTGCTAACGCGATTGGCAAACTGTTCTATCTCGATGCCTTGCAAAACAATGAACCTGCACGTCATCAAGATCCAATCACCCTTAAAGAAATTTTCAACAATACTCTCAGAGAATCATTCAACTGGGGTAAAGAAACTCGCGCCAGTATAGAACGCGCCCAACCAATTCAAATTGAAGCACCCAAAATTGCAGAACGTATCGATGAAATTCAAGAAGCCCAAAAAGAAAAAGCACGTTTGGCTAGAGAAGAGAGTATTAGAAGACCTAGGACTAGTAGTAGGTCTAGTGGCTTTAGTAAACCTAGTGCGCCGGTGAAGGCAGCAACTAAAACGAAATCAACCGTTCCAACAAAAACAAGCACAAATGATTACCAACCAAAGCCTTCGGTCCAAAGAATTCCAAAACAAGCTAAAACAATAATTCGAACGATACCAAAAAAGAATTAGGTAACTTGAGCTTCTTCATTATTCATAAACCCATATGCTTCAGCTAATACACCAGCCCGAGACGAAAGATCATCAATAGTATTCATGACTTTAGCTTCTCCACCTAAAGCACCCTCGTATCCTTCTGGCTCATGTAACTTCATTACTTTAACAGAGCCATCGTCATCAAGTTTTACAGGTACAAAAATACCCTCCCTCGACAATTCAACAGATCGATCATTTGTTTCATGTGGCAAACCATGAAATCTTAGAGTTTGGCCATTGACAATCTCAGAATGACCATTAAGTTCAACACGACATTTTGTTTTATCTGCATGCAGCTCATAAACAGGATGCCCTTTAGTATCTTCGAATTGTTGACACAACCAATCTATTTCTTTAGGATGTATTTTTCGAGTAGCATCAGCGTTAAATAGAGCTAAAGCTTGACCACAATTTCGATTTACTATTCCAGCATCCGTAAAAGAGAAAATACGATCAGCAAGATTACCAGGCTCATTATCTGGATGAAGAGGGAACTCTTTTGCAAACTTGCCAATCATATCGTCGCCCAAAAGCCTATGCCCCTGTACAATGACAGGCAATATATCATCCTTCTTCTCTCCATCAACACGATAAGTTAAAACCTTATTTGGATTTTCAAAAACAAAATTAATAACACCACGATCCTTCGCAAAGTGATATAACATTTCTTGCAAATATATCCCACCGTCTTTATTCTCTAATTCAGAACTAATTACCGCACAAACTTCGTATTTAGTAGAATTTGAACGACTAGGTAAAATTCTAAAGCTATTGTAGTCTCTTGACTGTTTATCAGATTTGAAACAATCAAAAAATCTTTGTTCCTCTTTTGTAGGTGCATTATTAATGAATTGTTCAAATGGATTGCGAACGGCAGGTCTTCTTTCAAGCATATCTACTAATACACCACCTGATTTATAATCCAAAGCATCTTGAGTAAAAGGGTTCTTACACAGAGGATATTTACTAATACTCCAAGGTAAATGTTTTGCTGTTGTTATTGGATCAAATTGTGAAATTATCGAAGGCATATATCAATATAATACGGCACCCAGCACCGCAGTACACAATTCTACCCTATTCAATCCCTGACTAGCAATAGCTGAAATAACTAAAAAGCTTCTTTTAACAATCGGTCAATACTAACTCATATGCTTTTCAATAAAATCAGTGCAAACCTCACCGGTCTGAAAAACCGGATTTGCCATGACCCGCTTATGAAAAGGAATGGTTGACTCGATGCCAGTGATGGTAAATTCGTCAAGACAACGCTGCATACGCTTGATAGCTTGTTCTCTTGTTCTAGCCCAAACAATTAGTTTTCCCATCAAAGAATCATAATTTGGCGGCATGAAGTAGTCGGTGTAGCAATGGGTGTCTACCCTCACTCCAAGGCCTCCAGGAGGCATAAAACCAGTTAAGTGGCCCGGGCAAGGCATAAAATTGCGAGTAGAATCCTCAGCGTTGATTCGACACTCTATAGAGTGACCATTGATCTTGATATCACTTTGATCAAAATCAAACTCTTCACCATTAGCTACGCGCAATTGCCATTGTACTAAATCAAATCCAGTAACCATCTCTGTAACACAATGCTCAACTTGAATACGTGTATTCATTTCAATGAAATAATATTCTTGTGTCTCTGGTATAAAAATATATTCAATAGTTCCAGCACCTTCATAGTTAACAGCTTTGGCAGCTTTGACAGCATCAGCTCCCATTTTTTCACGTAATGCTTTATCCACAACGAAAGAAGGAGCTTCTTCAACGAGTTTTTGGTGACGACGTTGTACGCTGCAATCCCGCTCACCCATGTGAACACAGTTGCCATGACTATCTGCAAAGATTTGCACTTCAATGTGTTTCATTTGAGTAATAAATTTCTCAATGTAAACACCAGCGTTGCCAAAAGCATTTTTGGCTTCTGTTTGTGCAGCAACAAAGTTGCGCTTGAGTTCTTCGGTATCGTAACAAACTCTCATGCCACGTCCACCGCCACCAGCAGTTGCTTTAATAATTACAGGATACTTGATTGTGTTTTCTACAAGCTCGATCGCTGCTTCAATTGATTCAACCAAACCATCAGAACCAGGTACCACTGGAACCCCTGCGGCCATCACTGTTTCACGTGCTGTTGCTTTGTCACCCATACGATTGATCGCGTCAGCACTTGGTCCAATAAATTTGATATTGTGCTCAGCACAAACATCTACAAAATGTGCGTTCTCAGAAAGAAAACCATAACCAGGATGAATCGCATCAGCTCCTGCAGTAAGAGCAGTACTTATAATTGTTGGAATACTAAGGTAACTCTTGGAAGAGAGTGCCGGACCAATACAATAAGCCTCGTCGGCCATAGTCACGTGCATACTATCTTCGTCGGCCTCGGAGTAAACTGCGACGGTTTTAATATCTAGCTCTTTACAAGCTCGAATAACCCTCAACGCAATTTCACCTCTATTCGCAATTAAAACTTTAGATATTGACATATTCACCTGCCTTAAACAGAACTACTATTCTACAACATTAAAAATGACGGTCCCGGGTATCGCCATTTTTAATAATTACAAGCCCACCCCGGGTATCACAAATTTGTGATACCCGGGGTGGGCTTTGGGGGAACGAGTATTTAACTTAAGACCAAGCGTAAAAAAGACGATACCCGGGACCGTCTTTTTTCAGGTTATAATATTGAACTATGAAAAAGATATTAAAATTATTACTTAGTTTGATGATTTTCTCGGCGCTATTGCCAGCAATCACAATGCAAGCACAAGCAGGGGTAATCAGTAGATTCCTTGAAGTAGACGACAATGACAGGAAAGAAGCTGAAGCTGATCGTGTCAGAGCTCAAGAAGATTATAAGAAAGAAGCAAAAGCCCAAGTGCAGAAAGCTGCTCCTGTAGCGAAGAAACCAGCGCAGGCTCCTACTGCTTCAAAGACCATTGTCAAGAAGCCAGCTGTAATGACAGCTCCCAAAGAAGGTCATTCAAATAATTTAATTTGTAAGATTGTTGGAACGATAATTGCTTTACCTGTAGGTGCAGTTTCTGGCCTTATTAGAGGTAGTGTTTCTAAAGGTGGAGAAATGGCTGTATCATTCTCTGACAGTATAGATAGTGATATTGCTGGAAACTTAGTTGGTAAACCTGGTGGAGTTATTGTTGGTGGAGTTTCTGGTGGATTAGCGGGTCTTCTCAATGGTGCTGTAACAGGCATTAGAACTGGCTGGAGTGATCCTTTCACTAAAGAGAGCTTTTCTTTAGATGGTGACACTTTCGACTACGATCCATTTAATTTCTAAGATTAGTAACAACGACAATTAAATAGAAGCTTCTTCTAACTTAGTAATGAAGGTCCTCGGCGCAGGACCTTCATGTCATGTTCACTGGCATTGAATTCAAATTCCAGTGCCTCAGCCAGTTCACTAGCAAACGAAGCTTTGCGATCAGTATAAAGATCAATGGCACATGAGTGATACTCAGGCCAAGTGTGTATACTAAAATGGAAACCATCAGCAATAACAGTTGCAGTAACCCCTTCAGGCTCAAATTGAATATAGTTGTCTTGATTAAGGCTTACACCTAATTTCGTCAATGCTTTATCTATGGCGATTTTCAAATCAGCCGTCACAGCCATAACGGCTCTATCAGTCTTGTAAAAATCTAAAATTATATGAGTTTTCATTATTTACCATCTTTAGTTTAATTCTTAGTTCTTTCAGGATAAGAAACCAAGTTCTAAGTTGCAAAAATAGTCTAGCACAGGGTCAGAGCACAGGGTCAGAGCCTTCAATAATGAAAATACTATTTAAAAACAGCAAAGAGCCTATGTTTTTGCTAGAATTGCCTCTTATGTCTCTCCCACAATCACTTAGAAACACCAAGACTTTCACTAAACACGAGGTAACTCGCAAGTGGAGATTGATTGACGCAGAAGGTAAAATCCTTGGCCGTCTGGCTACTGAAATTGCTAATGCTTTAAGAGGCAAAGACAAGCCAGAGTTTAGTCCTAATCAAGATGTTGGTGATTTTATTGTTGTTATCAACGCAGAAAAAATCAAAGTGAGTGGAGCAAAAGAAACAGATAAGCTTTATCATAGACACACTGGATTTATTGGTGGTCACAAAACTGAAACACTTGCAAGTCTTCGTCAAAGAAGACCAAACGAAATTATTAGAAGAGCCGTTAAAGGAATGCTTCCACACAATAGATTGAGCGAAAGATTAATCACTAAACTCAATATCTACACTGGAACAGAGCACCCTCATGAGGCGCAATTAGCAGCATAGTAAAGGATATAAATGAAAAAATCACAAGAGAACCAAATAGTTACCGGTAAACGCAAAAGAGCAATTGCGCGTGTAAGACTGAAGTCTGGCGAAGGCAAAATAGTTGTAAACGGCAAACATAGTTTTGATGAATACTTCGGTAGCAGAGAATCACTCAAGAAGAGATTTTTAGCTCCACTAGAAATGACTGGCAACTTAGACAAGCTAGACATTTTCGTTAACCTCAAAGGTGGCGGCAAGGTTGGACAAGCCGACGCACTCGCTTCAGCTGTAGCCAAAGCACTTTCAACTCACAAAGATGGCAACCGTACTGTTCTTAAAGCAGCAGGGATGCTTACTAGAGATTCAAGAATCAAAGAGTCTAAGAAATACGGACGCAAGAAAGCCCGTAAGAAATTCCAATTCTCGAAGAGATAAGTTTTACTCAATTTCCAATTTTACAAAACGAGCCAAAAGGCTCGTTTTTTTTTATGGAAAATTGTCTGAAACTTATCTCTTTGAGAGCATGCGCAAGCATTTGGCTTGCTGTTTGTGCTCACTTTGTTCGCTGGCTATGGAGCACTTCACTCTATTCTATTCTATTCTATTCTCCTGGTTATGCTACGCTGCTTTTTATAGTTATTGTTCTCAGGATCAGGGCCTTAGCCCACAACCAGCAAATCTTTGATTTGAACAACCAGGTATGTGAACAAAGTGAGCATTCCATAACCAGGGAGCGATAGCGACCATAAGTCAATAATATTAAAAGATTATTTCCCACTTGCGCAAACTACCTGGTTCTTGCTATAAGTATCTATGTTTGGTGTCGATGCGACTGAAACACACTCGTTCCCATCTCGAACACGATAGTTAAGGCGGTTTGCGACGACAATACTCGGCTGGAGACGGCCCGGAAAGATAGTTAGGCGCTAGGCAATTTTTTCTTTCTTCGGAAAGGAAACAACATAAAAAAATCAGCTTTGGCTGGTTTTTTTGTTTTTTAGGGTATGAAATTTGTTTTAAAAGCTTCAGAGACGAGGCTTTCAAGATATATTTAAGCCATGTCTTCGTCGTGGTCATGCCGCCCCACTCCTGCCCGGACTCTACCCTTACCTTTAACTCGTTTAGACAGCCTCAACCAAACCTCTAACTTACTTATAACTTGTAAAACAATTAATACAACTATTGAAAATATAAATGCATCGAGGAAGTAACCCAGTGCAATGATGGCACCGATGGCTGCTTCTACCCAGATCGCTGAAGCGGTGGTTAAACCAGCTACAAGACCTTCTTTGTTCATAATGGTACCAGCACCAAGGAAACCAATTCCTGTGACTACCTGTCCCATGACACGAGCAGGATCAGCGTTAGCAGCATGCATGTCTTGACCAGCAATAATACTGTACTTAACAAAAAGCATAGAACCAAAGGCAATAAGAATTGAAGTTCTAATTCCAGCTGGTTTTTTACTGATTTGGCGTTCAAGACCGATCATCCCAGCACAAACTAATAGAACTACTATTTGTACAAAGAAATATATATCTAAATTAGCAGCAAGAAAGCTTAGGGAGAGGTCGTGACTCATATATTTATTATGCCCATGCAAAGAAAAAGGCTCCGGTATCACCGAAGCCTTTTTGTAAATAAGTTAAATAGAGAGTCTTACTACGCTGCCGTAGCTTCTTCTCTAGCTTCCTTAGGAGGATTATCAACCTCTTTCATTGAAAGTGATGTACGGCCTCTAGCGTCAGTACCTTGTACTCTGACTTTGACCTTATCTCCGACTTTAACGTATTTGTCTAAGTCTTCCACTCTTTCTTGAGCGATTTGAGAGATATGTACAAGTCCAGAAGCGCCAGCAACCATCTCAACGATAGCTCCAACACCGTCAAGTACCTTGACTACTTCACCTTCGTAAACCTTACCGGCTTTAACACCATTGGCAGAGATTTCAACGTATTCTTTAGCAAGCTCACCAGCACCGTCTTCAGTGTAATAAATATTAACTACACCTTCGTCGTTGATGTTCACTTCAGCACCAGTCGCTTCAATGATCCACTTGATGTTCTTACCACCAGGTCCAATCACTGCACCAATTTTGTCTTTAGGGACAGTTGTAGTGGTGATACGCGGAGCGTTTCCTCTAAGTGTGTTTCTTGGCTCAGGAATGATTTCATTCATCTTACCAAGGATATGTAATCTAGCATCTTTTGCTTGAGCGATAGCTCTACGAAGAGTTTCGATTGCAATACCTTTGATTTTGATATCCATTTGCAGAGCAGAAATACCATCTTCATTACCAGCTACTTTAAAGTCCATATCGCCAAGGAAATCCTCAAGCTCATGAATATCAGTCAGTACGATACTTTCATCGCCTTCTTGAATTAAGCCCATTGCAATACCAGCAACAGCACACTTCATTGGTACACCAGCATCAAATAATGCAAGTGAAGAAGCGCAAGTAGCAGCCATTGAAGTTGAACCAGCTGATTCAAGAATCTCAGACACTACGCGAATTGCATAAGCAAAATCTTCATGATCAGGAAGTGCAGCGACAATAGCTCTCTCACCGAGCGCGCCATGTCCAATCTCTCTTCTTCCAGGACCACGGTTAGGACGAACCTCACCAACTGACCAAGCGGGGAAGTTGTAGTTATGCATGTAGAACTTCTCAGTCTCACTATCAATACCATCAAGACTTCTACTCATTCTTTCAGTTGCAAGAGCAACGATAGACATTACTTGAGTATCACCACGAGTGAATAAACCGTCACCATGCACGATTGGTAAACGTCCAGCTTCAACACTGATAGGTCTCACTGTTGTTGGATCTCTACCATCAGCACGGACTTTAGTTTCTTTGATTTGCTTACGAAGTAAACGTTTTTCAAATTGCTTCATCTCATCGCCAATAGCTTTAGGATTTTCTTTGTTGTAAGCAACAAGCTCATTGTCTTCGCCAAGCGCTTCAATAGCAGCCTTGACTTTGTCTTTGGCAGTTGCAACAAAGGCTTTACGTTTAGCTTTAGTTGCGTTGACCATAGAAGCCATAAGATCTTCACGAGCAGTCGCTTCAATGATTTCAACTAACTTGGCGTTAGATACTGGAGGAGTGAAAGGTAAGAGAGTAACTCCAACCATTTCAGCAAACTCATTGATCTTAGCTACTTGGTTTTTGATTTCTTCATGAGCGAATGCAATTGCATCAACGACTTTGTCATCTTCAACGAACTTAGCACCAGCTTCAACCATCATGATTGAATCAGCTGTACCAGATACGATGATATCTAAGTCAGAAGCGATTTGCGCTTCCTCTGATGGGTTAACAATGAAGTTGCGATCTTCATCAAAAGCAACACGTACCGCACCAAAAGGTCCATCAAAAGGTAGTCCAGCAAGCTGAAGCGCAAAACCTGCACCAAGCATTCCAAGAGTATCTGGTGGTACTTCTGGGTCAACACTTAAAGTAAGGATCACCACATGAACATCATTACGGTAACCTTCTTTGAATAAAGGTCTAGCTGGTCTATCGATTAAACGACAAATCAAAACTGCTTTATCAGAAGCTCTTCCTTCACGGCGCATATAGCTACCAGGAATTCTTCCTACTGAGTATAATTTTTCTTCGAAGTCAACCATTAACGGGAAGAAGTCAATTCCTTCTCTTGGTTGTTCGCTTGCAGTCACTGTTACTAACAAGACTGTATTTTTACATCTGATTTCTACAGAGCTAGTTGCTTGTTTAGCTAACTTACCTGTACTTACTGTTACGTCTTTATCCCCTACTTTAAATTCAATTTTCTTTTCGTTAAACATTATTTTCCTTCTTTTTTCTTTGTTCTTTATTCTATCTTTTAATTACATGCCCAGATCTAGGATTAGCAAACCCCCTCTGTGACAATCTTATATTGTAAAGCTATTCTACTTTCTTAAGCCAAGCTGAGCGATCAACTCTCTATATCTTGTGACATCTTTATTCTTAAGGTAGTTAAGTAATTTCTTTCTTCTACCAACTTTAAGATACAAACCACGTTTGCTGTTCATGTCTTTTTTGTTGGATTTGAGATGGTCAGTTAGCTGAGAGATATCTGTAGTCAGAATTGCAACTTGCACTTCTGTCTTGCCTGTATCTTTTGGATTATCTCCATGCTTATCAATGCAGCTCTGTTTTTGTTCTTTGGTAATTGGCATATTTTTTCCTTCTTTTCCTAATTTCAATGATGAATTATAGCATCAGAAGGGCGTTTTTTAGCTTTTCTTAGTGTTTGTAGCTATATCAGAGCTTAATGGAGTTCAAAATATATGTTACTGTCGTCAATACGTACTTACAGTGAGTGAGGATTATGAGCATAAAAACAACAATTTTGGCAGGGGCAGCAGTAGCAGGGGCTGGCATCGCTTTACACATTCCGGAAGATAAAGTACTTAATAAGACGAGTCATGATCCAGCTATGCGATCGATTCCTTATCAAGCACAAGAAGAACCTGCAACTAAGCTTATACCTGATCCCATTCTCTTGGGCAGAGACGAGGTCAGAATCAATAGAAACAGTGAGTCCAGAGGAGGCCGAAGCACTACTTGAGAATTCAGAACCTGTTTATCATAGAAACAATGGCTTTGACAAGTTACAAGAACTGCATCAACCTGCTCTTCAGCCAGCACTTAAAGAAGTACCCCTACCAAAAGCAGCTTAATACTTCTCTAAATCTACACCGAGGTCCTTCGGACCAAAAGCCATCGGCAATAATTGATTGATAGAACTAATTACTATCTTGTCCTTTGCTGTATTGGACATCAACACATCCATAGCTTGCTTAGAAAGTTCTGAGACTTCATAAATCACTTGCCTGCAAGAACCGCAAGGTGAAATCACTTCAGGCATTTCAAAATCTTGCCCGCGTCCAATAATTGCAATTGCTTTGAGCTTGCGATAACCCATCGAGTTGGCTTTAAGTATTGCTGCCCGCTCAGCGCAGATAGTAGAACCATAAGCGGCATTTTCAAAATTGGTGCCAGAGATGATAGTACCGTCTTCTGCCAGAACAGCTGCACCAACAAAGAACTTAGAATATGGATTATATGAATTAGCCAAGACCGCTTCAGCAGCGTCAACTAGCTTCTTGTACTCTTCACTTATTGATTGGTAGTTTGTTTCTTGCATCTCAGTTGGAATCATACACGTCACTGGCTGTTTACAGCAAGAACTGGCAGTAAACAAAATCAATAAGCTAATAATTAATTTCTTCATTTAGTTGAGGTGGTGTGGCACAGACTCGCGAGTTTCTCTGAGCTTCGATTTTTTGTCAGAAACAATTCTATCTGCGATAGTTTGAATCTGTTCACGAAGCCAAAGGTTGGTAATAGTGCCAGAACGATAATCAGCCTCTCCAAACATATCTACTCGATTGTCTTCCAGTAGTTGTTTTGCTTGCTTGAATGATTTGATATTGTCTTTGTTATAAACGGCAAAACCCTTGCCGTTATTTTTGCGTACTACAGAAAACGCAGGGATATCACTTGGACCGTCGGCAATATAAATCATATTTTCAAAGGGTACACGCCTGTCAGCATCTGTCATTGATTGATTGACGCTAATATCATCTGGATGAATATTCACCCCCTTGTTAATTTCAAAAAGAGCTCTTGTTTTAGTAGTGTTGTCTATTTGATAAGCAATACTATCAATCTGTCCGTTCTCTTCTATAAACTCACAACCCCAGATTCCTTTAACAAGGTCACTTAAAATAGAACCTCGAATAACCTCGGTTAATCCAGTGCTAACGATATAGTGCTCTACTTTAATATCAAACTTGGCATAGTCTTCCTCTAATTGAGTCGTGTTACTAAGCTCATGAAAAAACTCTGGTAAGCCTGGAAAGAAATCAAGACCTCCGCCCATCTCTCTTAGTTTATTATTAGACAAACCTGCAAACTTGCCTTGCTTCACATAGCTAAGAATATGATTCAAGTAAGCAGTGTCAGGGCTCATGGTTACACCTTGCTTACGGTAAAACGCAGGCAATTGATTAACCTCTGTCCAAAACTGCAGATCGTCAACATTGTAATGTTGAAACAATGGTTGTTGCATATAATAAGGGATAAGAGTTTTATCAAAATCCCAGACTAAGGCAATTATATTTTGGCTAAAATTGGGCTTCATTGATGGTGTTCAATCCTAGCATACGAGCTTTTAGATCCTTACTCGTTAGTGTGCTAAAATTAAATTAAACAAGGAGAAACAACTCTGAAATTACGTACATTTTTGACTTTAGTAACAATCTTGGGTTTTATCAACTCACCAGTGAAAGCTGATTCAGGTTCTTCGTTAGAGAACACTGTTGCAACATCTTCCGATGCTGTTTATGTATTAGAAGAAGGCGGGACAGTTTTAAACCAATATAATTCAAGCGACATGAGCACTGCAAATTCAGTCACATTGAGTACAAAAGCAAGAGGGGTGATAGTTAGCGGAGATCAACCAATTGTTGTCACAAAAACTAAAGGTAGTTACACTCTAAGTGCCTACGATCCTAGTACTCTAACTTTGACAGGAGAAACAAGCATTAGCATCAACGCAGACAAAAAAAGCGGCAAAGGTAGCAAAAAGAATGATGACGATGACAGTAACGACGATGACAGTAACGACGATGACAGTAATGACGATTAGTTAATACTTCAAACTGTCGATGCCAGATATTCACCAGCATCAACAATTTCGCCTTCAACGATATCCGTATTCGGTAAATTCCTAAAGTTTTCAGGTCCAACGAGGCTGCCTCTCGTTAACAATGAATAGCGTAAATATTTTTGCAAATAGTGATGGTATTCAACTTCTGACAAATCACTGGTGTTTCTAATTAGTCTTGAAAGGTCACAACCAGCCTGCAACCTGGATTCCTCAAATCCTTCAATGATGTCAGTAAAAATCTTTTGTCTCTCATCATCTCTTGGCTCTACAAAGTTGCGCAGCACTTCATATTCTGTTTGAAAAACCTTCTTGAATCTAGCGGCTAATCTCTTGTCAGATTTGAGTTCGTGCATTTCAAAATCCACACCGATAATAATTTCTATACCAGTCCTTAATTTATATCCATTAACCAGATGATTAAAGGCTTCCAATCGATCCTCTCCCTCTTCTGTTAGATCATTATTGTAGTATTTGTCAAAATTGTAGAAATAAACCAAACAAGGCTTGAATTTATTTATCTCTTTTTTGATAGCAAAGTTGTCAAGCACAGAATGTACAGAGGACTCAAAATCAACTGCAATAAAACCACGATCAAATCGTGAAGCCAAGGCTTCTAGAATAAAAACTTTATCCTGCTCAGAGCCACCAGTTAAAAGACTCAAGCCTGCTCTCCCTCTATTCTTGAAGTCTTTTGTCAAAGACAGTGATCTAGCCACTGCGTCAAAAGCACTGGTCATAGATTCCGGCACTGTCATCAAAGAACTATATTTCTTCGCTTCAATTGACTGCATATCCTCAATCAAATTGTAACGAGTCATCGTCGTTAAGCTCGCCTGCTCTTTTTCAGAAATCTCAAAACGTCTTATCAAAGCTTGCATAAATGCAGACTTGGTTTGACAATCATTGTCAAAGAGCTGTTCTAATTGTCGAGGGCTAATGGCAATGCAGCTAGATTCAACAAGCTCCGCGACTAAGCCAGTAAAAAGCCCCAAATATGCTTTATGATTACACAACTTAAGTGCCGCATCCCAAACACTGTAATCATCGTGAGTGATTATTTTGTAATGTCTATCAAAAATAGTTTGAATTGTTTTCACGTTGTCATCATCAAGTAATTCTTCACTACTATCAAAGTAAAACTTGAATACTTGATTTAGAGTAAGAGCCTTAAACTCCTCAGTTCTCTTCACTAGCTGCTCTATAATTCTTTGTCTAACTGCTTTTAAACAATAAGGATCTAACAAAGCATCAGAATAAAAACTAGCCAAGTCATCATTATCACCAATCTTGGAAAGAGCAGCGAGTATTGCAAACAAATAAGCATCAGTATCATCTCTAACTTTGAGAAGTTCAAATTCAAGCTTGAGAACACTTTGGGCACGCTCGTCGTTGAGTTCAATTAGACTTAAAACTAAAGTTGGATAGAACTGCTCAGCTATTGAGTATGCACCCCAACGCTCTCGTGTTTTCTCAAGTAATTTATTCAAAGCAATAAAACTCTCTGGAGAACCAAAGGCAGTTGTTGCCTTGATCACCTCAGAAACTATTGAACCTACTTTACTTGGCTCGCTTTCTAAGTATTCAACTAAACAATAAAACGCACGTTGCTGCTTTTGTTCATCTTGTCTCTGAATCCAATTAATCCAAGAATCCACATTGTTATGATTGTATTCCAGAAAAATCATTCGCAATGTTGCAAGCGCTTGCTCAGTCGCCCATCTCTCGTCACTAAGATGACGACGTAATAATGCTTTAATTGGTGGGAATAAAACATAGGCAGCTAAAGCTAGTAACAAAACCAGCAAACCCAAAAATAAAACTGCTAAAAATACACTTAAACCAACGGCTGCAATATCAGACATCAATCCCCCTCAATGCTTAGCCACATTAGTCCCGTATTATCTAGTCTCGACTCGGGCTAACCCTTGAGCTGTATTTAGCTTGGTTCATGATATCCAAACTAGCAGCTATCAATGAGAGTCGTAAGGACGCAGCAATTTGATTTAGAGACTAGGTTAACTGCCAGAACCAAGACAAAGCAAGCCCTAGCCTGGCACCTGTTCGGCAGGCTCAAAAGGTTTGTTCATGGACCTGACGAGAAAACTTTGTTTTCAGCGTGTCATTAAGTGATAGTGGTGCCCTCACCAGGATTCGAACCTAGAGCGAGCGGTTCGTAGCCGCTTGTTTTATCCATTAAACTATGAAGGCACAGTGCAATTTTAGCTTAAAAGCTTGGTAATATGAATCTAATTTATATTTTAAGCAAGATTATAGGTTTAATTAAGGCTATATTAATGTATATTACCAATTTTGGGCGAGTATGCTTGATCCAAGTCCTGCAAACGAGGTAGCATATTAGAGCAAGAGAGTAATTTGGTAAAAGGTGTTCATCATGGGAAAAAGTCAAGACAAGGGAAAAGACAAAGGCAAGAAGAAAAGCAAAGCACCTAAAAAGAAATAATCACAAGATCAATCTATATTATTTTCAAAGCCCTCACTCACGTGTAGGGCTTTTGTTTTTTTTGCAATTACTATTACATACAGAGTGAAACCACTCAGTTTAAAACAGCTCGAAAATGGGTATAAAGTAACTAATATATGAATTCATCAAACCCAATCCAAGTCAGGGAAATTGGTTGGATCAACGTAGTGTTTCTTAGCTTGTCCCCACTATTAGCAGCTTTTGGATTATGGTATTGGATAAAAACAGCAAGCTTTAATTGGCAGACAATCGTCCTAACTCTAATCTTTACAACTATAATTCAAGTGAGTATCACTGCCGGTTATCATCGTCTATTTTCACATCGATGCTATCAAGCAGCTTGGCCAGTTAGATTATTCTTTTTAATTTTTGGAGCTGCTGCGTTTGAGGGTTCTGCATTAGGCTGGTCACTGGATCATCGTCAACATCACAACCACATTGATGACGAGATTAAAGATCCTTATGCGATTACCAAAGGATTCTTTTGGGCGCATATGGGTTGGTTACTTTTTAAACCCTTGGATGGTAGACGTGATGAAAGCAAAGCTGGTGACCTCTTAGAAGATCCTCTAGTAGTTTGGCAAAACAAGTATTGGTTAGTTAGCGGTATCTTGGCTGGTTATATTTTACCTGCGATGATTGCTTGGTCATGGCATGATTTTTTTGGAGGTCTTTTTATTGCTGGATTTCTTAGAGCCGTAATAAATCACCATTCTACATTCTTGATCAATTCTTTATCACATTGTTTTGGCAAACAAACATACTCTGACAAACATAGTGCTCGTGACAATTTGCTCACAGCCATTCTCACTTTTGGTGAAGGCTACCATAATTACCATCATGAATTTTCTTCTGATTATCGTAATGGTCCAAGATTCTTTGATTGGGATCCTACCAAATGGATCATCAAAAGCTTGTCATTCATTGGCTTAACAAGTCATTTAAAAACAATAAGAGAAGAAATCATTGTTCGCAAACGCTGGCAAATGACCGAGAAAACTTTGCGCCAAAAACTACAAAAACGCAATCCTGCGATTATTGATAATGAATGGAAAGCTCTCGATCAACTCAAAGAAAAGATAGAGTCTGCTTTTAAACATTTAACGAGTCTAAAAAATCAATATCAGGATATCAAAAAAGCTGGTCAAACGATCTTGGCACAAGAAGTCAAGAGTCTTAAGCAAGAAATTGCAAAAGCACGAGAACAATTCTTTGACTTACTAAAAGCCTGGCATGATAGTCAGTTGAGAGTTTTCACGCTGATTGCTGCATAAATTCAACTTCTTATAGCAAATAGCCAGATATCAATGCTAAGTTAAAACAATGAACCTCCCTCTCATTATCACAGCAATAGTTGGTCTTAGCTCAGTACTACTCGGTAGTTATGGCGAGCATGGCTTACGTCCTCAACTTGATCCAGAATTATTTCATAAGTTCACAGTAGGACTTAAATATCATCAACATTAAACTTCCTGTGCAAGTCCTCTTTCTCTTTACTAACGGAACTAGTGCTTTGCACCGTTCCGACCTTTTTTATATCGACATCACTAGCAAAACTTCGTTTTGCAGGATGTCTATTATTCGATCATTTTATTGATTCTTGCTTGCCTTGAATATACTGGAATCTCGCCAGAAGTTCTAGCCAGGTTCAATATAGTATTTTGGATTTTCCTCATTGCACTTGTACTTTTCTCTGGTAGCATCTATGCCTATGCAATTACCGGCAGCAAGTCATTTGGTTTAGTGGCTCCTTTTGGTGGCATTAGTTTAATGCTGGGCTGGGTCTATTTGATTTATATTGCAATTAGGTCCTAAATGGGTTGAGACTTTATGTCTCATTTCGATTCATAAACAGTTATAATTGATCTATGCCAATCAGCAAATTACTTTTAGCTACTTTGATTATCGTGCCAATTTTATTTGCTTGCAACAAAGGAGATTCCCAAATGACAGCAGATACTTTAATCACAGCTCCAGACTTTAGTTTAGTTGATGAGAATAATCAAACACATACTTTGTCTGACTATAAAGACCAATACGTTCTAATTTATTTTTACCCTAAAGATGATACTCCAGGTTGTACCAAGGAAGCATGTTCTATTAGAGATTCAATCCATCGCTTTGAAAGCAAGAATATCCAAGTCTTTGGTATAAGTTCTGATAGTCCGGCGAGTCACAAGAAATTCAAAAATAAATATCAACTACCTTTTACATTATTGTCAGATCAAAAAAAAGAAGTGGCTAAGCTCTATCATGCTGATGGGATATTATTAAAAAGGATCTCTTACCTAATTGCACCTGGTGGTACCATCCTCAAGCATTACCCAAATGTCAG
>JABHOV010000024.1 GCA_018695135.1 Candidatus Melainabacteria bacterium
ACCATGGCCATGGACCTTGGCCCCGAGGCCTTCCTCAACCAATCTGAAGCGCTCGCCACCCGCCCAGACCAACAAGACAATCTAAAGCTGGTGAATGTGCCGAGCCTGATCCTTTGCGGCAAAGAGGATCGATTATGTCCGCTCGATCGACATGTGTTGTTGGCCCAGCTCATTCCTGGGGCACGGCTTGAAGTTATTGATGGGGCTGGCCATTTGCCGACACTTGAACAGCCCGAGGCCACCACCACCGCGCTGCGCATCTGGCTCGATGGTGCTACGAACGCCCTACCCCTGCCCTCTAAGGAGATTGAACATGTCTAAACAAGAATCGATACTAAAAGAAACAGGGGATTTACTCGAGAACGCGCGCACAGAGGTGCTTAAAGAAATCAATAGTGGCAAAGGGCTACTAAGTAGAATCTTTGGTGATAGCAAAAAAGACTCACTCAAGCGTGCACAGTCATCTATCAGCAAAGCCATCAACCAAATGCAGAGCTTCAACAAAGATGAATCTGGCTTAGTTGGCAAATTACAGCAACATCTTAATCAAAAAACTGAAGACCTTAAAAAACTTGAAACTGAAGTTGAAAGAAGTCAAAAAGAAACGAGTGAGCTCAGAGACAAAATCAGATTCTTCCAAGATGAGATAGAAAAATTCAAAGCTACTACAAAAGAAGAAAATATCATAGAAGCACCTCAAGGGAATCACACAATTGAGCAGGGTTTCAAAGCTAAGATTCAAGAGCTTGAAGAAAGCAATAGAGACATCCAAATACGTTTTACTTCTTCTCAAGACAGTCTCCAAGAGTCTGAAGAACTTACTGCTGAGTTTGCACATAGGCTCAAAAGGCTTAAGTCAGAAATTACCAGTTAATGCCAAAAGCAAATACTGATTGCATAATCATCAAGAATATCCAGGCTTACTCCAAGCTTGGCGTTTTTGATTACGAAAGAGAACTTGGTCAATCCTTACTGGTTGATCTTGAGCTTGAACTCGATTTAGAGGAAGCAGGGCTCTCGGACAAGGTCAGCGACAGCGTTGACTATGCAGCTGTATCACTTGCTATCAGAGGACTTGCCCAAAGCAAAGAATATTTATTAATCGAACATCTCGCTCGTGAGATAATTACAATGCTATTTAGCAAATTTGACAAGCTTGAAGGAGTATTAGTTGAAGTCAAAAAAACTATCGTTAACGCCCAGCAATTTAGCGGGGAGCCCAGTATCAGACTCTACAGATCAAGACTATGACTTTTGCTTTGAAGATCCAAGCGGCAAACAAATTACCAGTTCTAATCCTATAGAAATCTTTGACTCTCTGGATAAACTAGATGCATACTTAGAGAGAAACCCTGAACTCTTAGAAATGGACAACGCTGGCTTCGCTGGATACATTAGCTATGAAGGTGATTGTGAGTTTGGGCTATATGAAAAGATCGTCATTGCGAGAGAAACGAAGCAACCCGATGCAAAGGATTCGTTAAAACTATCAACTTGCCGTCCTCTGGATATCGCAATAACTTATCCAGATCCAGAGAAATATATCCAAGCAGTTAAAAAATGCCAAGAATATATTAAAGAGGGTGATATTTATCAAGCCAATATTACGCATCGCTTTGCGCTGCAGGGGATAGAGAATAATGAATGGGGAATAGAGCTCTACGAAAAACTCAAATCACTCAACCCCGCTCCTTATATGGGCTATATGAATTTCAAGAATTACCAGATCATAAGTAGTTCTCCAGAAAGCTTTTTGAAAATCAAACCCCTATCCTCCTCTTCTCTCTGCCAGCAAGAATGGGGTATTTCCTCTTCTCCGATTAAAGGCACTGCCAGCCTCAAAGAACTAGATTACTTACTTGCTTCTAGCAAAGAAAAAGCTGAGCACATCATGATCGTTGACTTGATACGCAATGATCTTGGTCGAATCTGTCAAACTGGTTCAATAGAAGTCCCAGAAATTCTTGCAACTCACAAATTCAAAAATCTCTATCACCTAGTCTCGACTGTTAGCGGCAAGCTTAAGCAAACCGGCTTACCCAAATTCAAAGATATTTTTGCTGCGACTTTCCCTGGCGGCTCTATCACAGGAGCGCCCAAAATTCGAGCAATGGAAATCATCAAAGAACTAGAAGAAGGTCCTAGAGGACCTTATACCGGCAGCATGGGTTATTTCAGATTCAAAGATGGTGGCGAATTCAATATCCTGATTCGCAGCATTGTAATTGACAAGACAACAAACGAAACAAGTTTGCATGTGGGTTCTGGTATCACCGCTAGCTCAAACCCACAAAGAGAATTAGAAGAAAGCTACCTTAAAGCTCAAACAATACTAGAGGTCTTTAATGCAAATTAATCAACTACTTGAAAGTCTTAGGGTCGAAGAGCTTGAAGACATGGTTATTGTTTATGATCTTGAAGCACACTGCCAGAGGTTATTGAATAGTATTGAAGCGCTGTCATTGCGAGGAGCGAATGCGACGTGGCAATCTAGTCTACAAGACTTTATTTTATTTATCCAAAACCAAATCAAAAACAAAGCTCAATATCAATTTTCTAAAGCTGTTAGTTTCACAAACTCGTCCTCTGCATTAGATTGCCACGCCCTACGGGCTCGCAATGACGGCTTACATAAACTACAACTAATTTATTCTAGCAATGGTGATTTTGAAATAATAATAAAACCTTACACCCGTGATTTAGCAAAAAATTGGAAAGTCACAATTCTCTCTCCAGAAGAGTTTCGAATTGATTCCAAAGACCCAAAATGGCAACACAAATTCTATCCTCGGCTCCCCATGCCCCATTCCCACTACCCTCTTTGTGATGAATTCATTTGGTGCAACGAGCAAGGTCATGTCTGTGAAGGCAGTTTTACTAATATATTTTTTCAAAATGAAACAGATCAATGGCATACACCTCATCTAGATTGCGGCATCTTGCCTGGAACGATGCGAGCAAAGCTAATAGACAAGCTTGACGCTCGTGAGGGGTTTTATACAGAAAATGATTTGGGGGCTAAAATTGTATTGGTTAATTCGATGTTTATCAAAGAAGTTAGTCTCTATCGCCAAGCTTAAGCATGAAGACCAAAGCCATAAAACCAAAAAGAAAACCTTTTACAAATGAGGAGATCATGCCTTTATTATACCCCTTCAGCCGCTTGTCCTGTCTTATTAGCAAAATCCATATATGTAACAATATCTTTGCCTAAATCAGGATAAATCAATTTAAAAGCGAATTTACCACTTTCAACTTGATAACGAACAATATTAAGACTCGCATCTTTAATTGGTGCTTTGAATCTATCAAAAGGATCACTGGCATTAGTTTTAGTTTTAATTTTATTCAATAGTTTTTCATTTGGTTCTTGCTGTGAGAAATAAAACAAACCAAGACATTTGCTAGAACCTACTCTCAACAAGGGTCTTAATCCAGGCATCTCCATCTCTGAACCAGGATGCACAATCCTTGCTTTGATATAAAACCCATTGTGGTCTTGCAATTTTATATCACTAATTCTAGTATGTGCTCTATTTTTACTGCTCCAGATCTTATAGTCTTTGATTTTTACTTTTTTGGTTTGTGCAAGTAAAGCCCAAAGCTTACGTTGAGGATTATACAAACCTGTTTGGTGAGATAGATAGAAAAAGCGACGAAACAAGTATTGTAGTACTACAAACTCAAATTCAAAACCAGGTCTATCGTTATAATCACCCGAGCTAACCAAAAACTCTAAGTTATTACAAGCCTCACTCAGTGAATCTGGCGACCAAGATCTTGGATCATATAAAACATCATCGATGCCTTTCAGTTCATCGATATATTTTCCTATTTCAAATTCTATTGCTTTTGCCATTCGTCTCCGCTTTACTACGACGCAACAAGTTCTTTTACTTATTGGCGCCGATCTCTCCCCACTTCATCTTATCTCTAAGAATGCTATAAAAACTACGGTATGATGCTTTAAGTTGAGCTAATTTAAGACTATACTCAGCTTTGCTAAAAACAATCCGGCTACCAGGCTCCAATTCAATCAAATCTTGACCATCAGCTTGCATAAAGAAATTCGTCTTGTTGTCTTTGGTTTCTAACACTATACACTGTTCATCAGAGATCACATGTGCTCTACTCGCCAAGGAATGAGCCGCAATAGGCACAATCTCAAAAGCTTTGATGTTCGGGTCCATCACCGCCCCTCCCGCACTCAAGGCATAGGCCGTTGAGCCCGTTGGCGTACTCACTATAATGCCATCAGAACGAAAAGAATGTAATAAATCATCATCAATATACAAATCTGTATAAAGCAAGTTAGATTTAGAATCTCTAGACACAACCACTTCATTTAGGGCGATTACTTTTTTGCCAAGGCTCGGCACTTCCGCTTGTAACAAAGATCGCTCCTGAATAACCAAATCATTATTAGCAATCGCATCAGCAAGTTCTTTAACTTCCATATCACCATACTCTGATAAGAAACCAAGATGCCCAAAATTAATTCCCAGTAATGGGATCTGGTGTTTGATCACTTGTTTTGAAACACAAAGGAATGTTCCGTCACCCCCCATCACCACAGCAAGATCTGTTGACTTCTTTAATTCACTCCAGTTAGAATTATTCGCTTGAGCTTCAATCACTAAACAAGTCAAAGACTTAGCTTCAAGTTCAATAGCCAATGCGCGAGCAAAAGCTGGTGCTTGCGCTTTGAGAGGATTAAAAAATATTGCGATTTCTTTTATCATAATCTAAACTGTTCGACTCATAATGCCGTCATTATATCAAGTTAAGCAAATACTCTATATTCCCCTTAGCTCCCTTCACGGGAGATTCAATCTCTGACTGGATTTCATAGCCAAGAGCCTTGATCTTAGCGATAGTAGTTGCAAAAACCTCTTGCCTAATCTTTTCATCTCGAATCACGCCGCGACATTTATCCATTATGGTTTTGCCAGCTTCAAACTGAGGTTTGAGTAAGGCGATAATGACAAGCTCGTCATTGCGAGCTCCGCAGGAGCGCGGCAATCCATTTAATAAAGTGGTTAAGTGCTGAAGAATTGTAACAAGTGAAATAAAACTTACATCAATAACAACCATGTCAATGCTTTGGATTGCCACGCCCTTTTCAAGGGCTCGCAATGACGAAAAATCTCTAAAATTGGTTTCTTCTAAATTAATCACCCTAGGATCATTTTGTAATTTGTAATGCAGCTGTCCTTTACCAACATCAATCGCGATTGATTGTTTAGCACCATTTTGCAAAGCATAATCGGTGAAACCACCAGTAGAGGCGCCGATATCAAGAATGGCTTTATCTGTGAAATCCAAATCGAAAGCTTCATGAGCAGCTTTCATCTTAAAAGCACCGCGACTGACATAAGGAAGCATTTTATCTTCTACTTCTATATAGTTTGGATTTTGCTCATAAGCCTCATAAAAAGATTCTTGATCTATTTGCTGACCAGCCTTATTAATTACTCTGCCATCTATCTTTACACCATTCATCATGATGCAAGTCTGTGCTTTTTGGCGGCTATCAAAGAAAGCTAAATCCATTAGTAGCTTATCGAGCCTTAGTTTGAGCTTTGCCATATATGTATTATAATCTTAATAGCCATGCTACATAAGATCAAACTAGCTTTATTAACACTTGTACTTGTGACACTTGGAGTAAGTGCCATTAATAAACACAGATTCATTAATGTAAAGATCGCTTCTGACCCAGCAAAACCAAGAATCAATGATGCTATTAATATCAATGCAGAATTTGATTTAAAATCATCAACTGGCTTTGACACTGGTAGACTAAAAGCTTTTTTTAATGGCTTAAATGGTAAGCCATTAACAGGAACATTCAACATTAGAAGTATTGATGATGGTATTGCCAATATCGGTTTCAATGGTAGTAATAGTTTCCAAATTACTGCAGAAAAAACCGATATCCTTTTTCAATACTGGTTAACCAGAACCCAAGTAAACAGCGAACCACCTCAAGCGCAAACAACTACAACGATCATCGCAAAACCTGCCTTAAGTACTGGCAACAATAATAATGGTGGAGGCGGCGGCGGTAATGCTACAAATTCTAATGGCGATCCGATAACAATTCCTCAAGCCTTTTTCCTTAGCTCCACAGAAGAGTCAAATGGAGACATAGGTAGTGTTTCAGAGATAGAAAAAAGATTCGTACTGACCGTTAGCCACGACCAAGACTATATTAGTTTTGTAAACGCTGAATACTTTGACCCTGCTTCAGATCCAATAATATCAAACTTGATTATCAAATCCAAAAATACAGAGAACGGAACAGTAAGCAAAGTCACAGAAGATTTTACTTTTGATGTTGATGGTGATAGTGTCGCTGATACTAATAGAGAAAACTACTGGCTCACTGATTACAGCTCTAATTTAATGAGCGTAAGAGAAGCACAAAGATTCAATTTTATAGTAAACCTGGCGACACATTTTGAAAAGGCACAAGTAAACTTACCAGGTAATCTCGTTATTAAAGACAACGTCAAATATAGAATCAAGCCTCTAACGATTCCTCTAAGCGATATCACCATCAGCCCAAGCACGCTCAATTTTACTCAAGATCTGATTAACGCCAAGCGCAACAAGCAACTATTGGTTATGGAGGGAGCCACCATCACGGCAACACTAACAACCACTAATGACATCAGTGAAGCCTTTGTTACAAGTTCTGACTTTAGTAAATCAAAAATCAGAGTCAAAGATTCAAAAAAGAACAAAGTCAAAATTAATCCGGAAATAGATTCAAGCGAAACGGTAGCTATCACGCTATTAGATGCAGCCAATGGTAGCTACCAAGTCTCAATACCGATTACTGCAACTATCAATAGCTCTAAAAACACTTTTACCAAAAATAAAATACCCCTAGCCTCTGGTCTTGAGAAAACTATAATCCTCCCTATTAAAATCAATATGGAATCAGCCATTAGCAATGGTCTTGATCTAATACTCGAAGGGGATTTAAACCAGGACCTACTAATTAATATTGAAACCCTAGAAGAGGCTACAATAAGCGAATGAAACTCAAGCAAGGACTAACTCTTTGGCTCACTGGGCTTTCTGGCACCGGCAAATCCACAATCAGTGAAGCGCTTAGAGACAAATTAATTAAAAACAATCCTGATTTTCCTATCGAAATTCTTGATGGTGATGCGGTGCGAGAACATCTTTGCGCTGATTTGAGTTTTAGTAAAAAAGATCGCTTCACCAATATAGAAAGAATTGCTTTTCTTGCTGGTAAAATATCCAAACACGACGTACTTGTCTTGGTTCCAGTAATTGCTCCTTATCAAGAAGCAAGAAAAATGGCACGCTCCTTGAGCGCTCAATTTGTCGAGGTTTATATCAAAACAAGTATTGAAGAAGTGATTAAACGAGACGTGAAGGGTTTATACAAAAAAGCCATCGCCGGCGAAATCAAAGAATTTACCGGAATCTCTGATCCCTATGAAGAACCCGAGAATCCTGAGATTTTAATTGAAACCGAGAAACAGAGTGTTGAAGAGTCGGTTGACAAAATTATTGATTATTTAATTACAGGTAATTATTTACAGAGTGAAGAACATCAGAACAAGTATCGAGCTATTAAAACTTGATCAATTTGATTAACATCGAAGCATGACATAAACGAATTTTCAAAAAAGCAATCTCCGCAAAGTGTTCAGCTTCTATGAAGCTGGGTTTTACCAACTTTGCTACAAAACCTTTTTTGAGAAATTGTTTATGCCATACTTCTGTATTTGCGAAACAACAATAAATAACGTTTTGCCTTAATTAACGCCTATTTAGCAAAATCAACATAACAATAGTCATTAACTGGCCCAAAATAGACTATAGAATGTTCAAAACTTGTCAATAATTAATTCGTATTACATTAATAAAGAGCTCTTGGGCCAGTTATCTACATTATTAACAAAGTTCTGTAAACTTATGAACATGTATATTTCCCTTTATTAACAGGCTATAATAGAGTTGTCTACAGCTCTAAAGCTCCTCTACTAATACTATTTATTTATATATAAAGATAGATATCAGATAGAAAGAAGAAAACCAGTTTCAATTAAAAAGGTTATGATTTAAAGAGATCAGGATAAATTATGAAATTAAAAGTACCAAAGACAATTTTAGATAAGGCGATAAAAGCAGTTTCAAAAGCTGTCCCAAGCAAAGGGGTTCAGCCGATTTTGAATAATATATTATTAGAAAATTCAAATGGGCATTTAAAACTAAACGCCACAGATCTTGATTTTACGATTGAAGCAATAATTCCTTCAACTAACGAAATCGAGGGTTCAATAACTATTTCAGCTCGCAAGCTTGAAGAGGTTGTTAGTAAATTAGAAGAAGATGATGTGATGATTAGCGTTGATCCTGAAACAAACAAAACTAATCTTCTTTGTAGACATTCTAATTTTGATTTAGTTGGAGTTGCTTCTGATGATTTTCCTAGAATCGAAAAAGAAGAATCTAGTTCATTTGTCACAATTAATAAAGACAAACTTTCTAGAATTCTTGATTTAGTTCAATTCTCAGCTTCAAAATATGACCTTAATAATATACTGGGCGGTGTTTATTTAGCCATAAGAGAAGATACTGAATCTGGCGAAACTGTTTTTGAATTTGCTGCAACTGATGGTAATAGACTTTCTAGCTATGAACTAGTTCTAGACAAGGATTCAGCAAGCTCTAACTTTAGCCGTAAAGAAGTTGTCGTACCCCTTAGAGTAATTCTTGATATACAAAAAATTCTTGATACTAGTGTTGATGAAGAAATCAGAATTAGCTTCTTGACTAATAAAATAATTTTCTTTACTCAGGATAGATACATTATTTCAAGACTACTTGAAGGTACTTATCCTCGTTACAAACAACTTATTCCAGAAGGGCAGGACAAGATAGCCCAAGTTAACCGTAAAGAGTTGGTCTCGTGCCTTGAGAGGGTTGCTGTGATGGCAAATGAGATTACTAACCTGGTTAAATTATCATTCAAGGATGGCAGCCTGGAGATTGAATCAAGTAATCAAGATTTTGGTAAAGCTGCTGACAATATTGATATTGAATATATTGGCGAACCAGTTGATATTTATTTCAATGTTAAGTATTTAGTTGAGCCTTTGAAGCATATTAATTCGGAGAATATACAAATCTCAATGATTGGTTCTTTGAATCCAGCTTTGATAAAGCCGATATCAGACGAAAACTATCTACATTTGATAATGCCTATTAAGCATGAATCAAACGCCTAATCCTGCAATTAGCCCGGTAAATCTTAATTTAGATTAAAATATAATCATGGACAAAGAATCTCAAGACAGAGCAGCTGAATTAATTGAAGAACTTTTGTCTGGATCTGTGAGCTTAGAAACCAAGGAGCTTTTGCATAAGCTAGTTATTAGCTCATAGGTATAGGATGGTTTTAAAGAGCGTTGATCTTAAACAGAAAATACTCCACAGTATATTAGATTTTTCTGTTCAAATTGATAGTCACAGACAATCAGGAGAGTATTCACTTACACAAATTAGTGAGATGCTTTCGCTTGCTATTGAAATTAATAATCTAATTAATGCACTTGATAAGGACGTCTCACAAAGCAAAATTGATTTACTAGAGCTCGAAATCAAAGAACGCAAAAAAATCAAAAGAGCACTCGAATTATTTTTTAGGTATAAATCTGACCTCAATTCTATTTCAATAGACATTGGTGAAAATTTATCACAAACTAATCGTTATTTACAAAAAGGCATTGAGTATATATTTAAAAATCTTTCACGTAGAGATTTTAAGCAAGTTGTTGCACCAAGAAAGCAAGAAACCAAAGCACAGGTTAAAGCACAAGTTCAATCAAGTCCACAAAGAAAAAAGAAAGCAGGGTCACTTGGTATTGTTGCTCCATTGATGTTTATGACCTTGGTTGTTTTTGCTGGCTTTAGTTTATACAATCTCTTTTTTGATAAATCTGCAACCAGGGTTAGTAGCCTAGTCAAGGAGTACCGTTCAGACAGGGAGCTTAGTTCTGTTGCCAGGGATAGTATCGGTAAGAGGATAGAAGTTCATGGCACCAACTCCTTATTGAATTTATTACGAGACAATTCATCTCTCTTTAGATCTAAATACCCAAAGATCGATCTTAATGTCATTGGTGGTGACAGTGGAGAAGCGATAGAGGATTTAATTAATGGCAAAATCAATCTTGCTTCAAGCTCTAAGATTCCTAGTGTAGATGATAGGCGCAGGTCAATCAAAAACAATAGAGCAATTGCCGACCATAAGATAGCGCTTGATTCTGTTGTAGTTTTTACACACAAATCTAATCCTGTTGAATTGATTTCTGTAGATCAGCTTAAGCAAATTTATTCTGGGAAAGTAATGACGTGGCGGGACTTGGATTATGTCGGCATCAAAGAAAAAATAACCAGATTCTCTCTTTCTAAGCAAAGTGGTACTTATGCATTTTTTATGGAGAGGGTGATGTTTTTAGAACCAATGCTTTCTGATGTGATTCATGTTTATAATCCAATCCAGATGCTTGATTTAGTTGCTGCCGACTCAAATGCAATTGGTTTTGCTAGCTTGAGTGCAGTGAAGGGATCGAGCCTGGTCAAGATCATCAAGATCTCATCTGTTTTTGACGAGGGAGGCTCTAGCCCACTGGATGCTAGTGGGGAAGTGGATTTCAATGCTATTAAGCGCGGTGAGTACCCGCTTACTAGATATTTATATTTGGTTACAGCTGGACCTATCGCTGATGAAGTTGCTAAGGTGATTGATTTTATGAGATCAGAGAGAGCTCAGTTTAAGTTGCCTGATTATGGTTTAGTTGGGATTTTATAAAACTTAATATTATTTGGTTGGAAATAATATAAGTTATTGTATCAATAACTTATATTATGACTATCGCTAATGGTTTTGTAAAGAATATAGCTCTTGGAACAGGTTTGCTAACAGGTGCAATGGCTATGTCACCAGGTTCAACTAATCAAGCTTTGGCTCAAGAGCCTGTTAATCATCGTGACAATGGCAGTCAGCTTTCTACTATTGATCAAACAGATTCTGATATTGGTGAAATCAAGGCTCGAATGAAGATGGCTGATCAAATAGATGAACTTGCAGTTGCGATCCAAGAAAGCGGAGCTAAGTTTCCGCCCAAGCTCGCAATGGGTTTTGATGATTTCGCTGATGCTATGCGTACTGGTGATGAAGACAAGCTCAATGCAGAAGTAACTAAGCTTGCAGAAAATATTAAAGAAATGAAAGCTACAGAACCTGCTGGTAGTTTTTGGAATAGTGTTACGGCCAAAGGGTTAATCACCTTATTGGGTACGGTAGCTTCAGGCATAGGCTTTCTTATATTTTTTGGATATGGTCAGGATATGGCAGATATAATTAAATCGGTTAGGGGTGGTAGCGATAACCCTAAGAAATAGAATTAGCCAAAACAATCTTGGCATTACGAATCAAGCCCTTGCGCTTGGGTCTCAATAACGGGGTTCTAGCAAATTTAATTTGAAAAATACTATCTAGTAGTTCTTCATTAATGCTATCATGTTTTTCGATTTGTTTTTTGATAGTACTAAACGCACTAGGGTCTATGAATTTGTGTTTTTCTAATGCTGCAATCAAACTAGTTTTGTCTTTGTGTTTACCAAGTTCTAAATCTAACAGCTCGGGGAGATAGAGCCAGTGTCCAAAACCGGACTCGGGAGAAAACTCCGGGAAGCTGCTAATCGCTATTCCCTCGTCACCGTGTTTGCGATTATACGGACAAATAGTTTGACAAAGATCACAACCAAACAACCATTCGCCAATTCCTTGATGAAGCTCTTGGGGGATTTCTTCACGGTTTTCAATTGTTTGATAGCTAATGCATTTGCGCGCATCAAGCTGGTAGGGATTGGGCAAAGCGTTTGTGGGGCAGATGTCGATGCAGCGGGTACATTTACCACAATGTCCTTGTGGAGGCTCTATGGCTGAAGGGCTGAAGGGCTCTAACCTAAGCCCGTTACAGCCTTCGAGCCCTACAGCCTTCGAGCTTAACGGATCTAGAGCTAGCTCTAGATCCGTTAGTATCTCTGCAATAAAATTAAAACTACCGGTTTCTTTTGAAAGCAAGAGAGTATTTTTGCCGCGGAAACCTAAGCCTGCCTCTTTGGCAAATGATTTTTCTAGAAGCGGGACGGCATCAGTAAAAAATTTGGAATTCTTGAAAATACCCTCAAGGCTTGGATGATTAATCAGTTCTTGTATTTTTTTTCTCAATACTTTGTGATAATCAAGCCCGGTTGCATAGGCAGCGATTCGCCCATGTTCTAGTGAGGGTCTTGGCGGGCAGGGACTATAGTAGTTGGCTGTTAGCATAATGATGGTTTTGGCTTCTTTGAGGAGTTCTTGGGGCCGGGCGTTAATGGGATTCTCTTTAAGTAGATAGTTCATATCAGCGGCAAAACCCTTTTGGCGCCACTCTATAAAATGTTGCTCAGATTTGAGTAGAGGTTTAGCGTCAATGAAGCTAATGTCATTAAAACCAATATCTTGTGCTATTTGAGTGATTTGTTCTCTATATTTCTGCATTTAACCTGTTCTTAATTCTAGCCTAGTAAGCTATGACTATCTTAGGAAACTAATATGGTTACAAACAGTAGAGCAGCATCAAGATCACGAGGTTTCGGCGAAGGCCCAAACTCTAATAGACGCTTGAACCAAAAACAACAGTTTGGTATTAATTCCAAATTTTCTGGTCAAGCAAAGGAACAAACCCCCGGAAGAGATCTTTATGACCTAAAAACAAGACTCAAAGAGATGAGGCTCGGCCTCGATGAAGGCGCAGCAAGTAGGGGTGTTCCATTGAGTTCAAGTTATTTCGACGATTATTAGACTTATTACGAAAGATCCAATAGACATCCTGCAAAACCCCGTTTTGCTAGTGATGTCGACACAAAAAAGGTCGGAACGGTGCGGCGCACTAGTTCCGTTAGTAAAGATAAAGGGAACTTTCGCAGGAACTCTAATAGTTGCGATTAGATATTAATCAAACAAACCAGAAACAGAATCACCAGTAAAGATTCTTCTGATGGCTTCAGCTAAAAATGGAGCAACAGAGACTTGTTTCATTTTTTTAGATTGAATCCATACCGGGTTAAGTGGGATTGAATCACATATAATGAATTCTTCAATTGTAGATGCTTCGATACGTTCGTAAGCAGGACCCGAAAGTACTCCATGAGTAGCACAAGCATAAACTTTGAGGGCGCCTTTACTTCTGATTAGTTCAGCGGCTTTGCAAACAGTGCCTGCAGTATCAACTAAGTCATCAACAATGATTGCAATCTTGCCTTCAACGTCACCAATTACATTCATTACTTCAATAACGTTTTGCTCGTCATAAGAACGGCGCTTGTCAACAATCGCTATAGGAGCGTCACCGAGGCGCTTAGCGTAAGCTCTTGCTCTTGATACACCACCAACATCAGGCGATACAATTACTAAATTATCAAGTCCAATAAAACGTCTGATATAGTCGTTTAGTACCGGCATAGCGCGAACATGGTCAACTAATGTGTCAAAGAACCCAATAATTTGTTCAGAGTGAAGATCCAAGCAAAGCACTCTGTCAGCTCCAGCCTCACCAATGAGCTTAGCGACAAGCTTGGAAGTGATAGGTTCTCTTCCCGCTGCTTTTCTATCTTGCCTGGCGTATCCAAAATAAGGCATGACTACATTAATAGTTTTGGCTGATGCTCTTCTGAGCGCGTCTATAATAATTAAAAGCTCAACAAGATTTTCGTTAACTGGTGTGTTGGTTGGTTGTATTAAGAAAACCTCACAACCTCTTACACTTTCTTGTATTTGTACATAAAGCTCACCATCAGAAAAGGGTTTGATTTTGATTTTGCCAAGTTCAAGTCCAAGTTCTTTGGCAATTTCCTTACTTAATAAGGGGTTCGCTCTACCGCTAAAGATCTTGATCTGCTTACTATCATCAGCAGTTAATTTAGTTAAAGATTCTGGTAGTCCGAGTATATCCATAATCACTTCGCTCATATATGTACATATTCTACCACGTGGGCTATACTGTTTAGAGGCTTTGCCTTTGGAGAATCTCATATGTGTCCCAATTGTGTATTAAATCAAGCAGGCGCCTGGATATGGCTAGGACCAGGTCTCGTTTGCCTTGCTTTTGCTATCATTGCAGGCTATTTTCTCTATCAAGCCAAACAATTAGGCGCTTTTGAGGGTGATGAAGAAGAAGCCAAACACATTATCTTCGAAGATTAACCTTTTCTTATTTTAAGCACAGTAGTTCATAAACTCATCTTAATCTAAAAGTGGATAAACTTACCTAGTGGATTTTACGATGATTAAAAAGATTTCGTGTGTTGTAGTTTTGACGAGTTTGGTGGGTGGACTATTTAGTTCGGCCAGCGCCATTCCGATTGGTAATAATGTGGAGTTTATCCCTGATAGCAGGAGTTTGGGGCTTGGTATTATGCCGACAGACGCTAAGTTGGATGTTAATGGTCAGATCAAGATTCGTGGTGGTAATCCGCAACCTGGTTATGTGCTTACAACAGTTGGTGCTGATGGTTTAGCAACTTGGGGTCCGCTTGAAGGAGCGGCGATAGGTTTTGAGAATGTGACTTTGTCTGGTGCAACTGTAATTGGCAATGATCCAGCGAATACTCTTAATATCACTGGCACTACGACTTTTACTGGTGCGATTAATTTAACAAACGCGACTATTAGTGGTTTAGATGCTTTGACCATGACTGGACTACTTACTTCTGGATCTATTGATACAGGGACAATTAGCGCAGAAGCTATAGTTGTATCAACTGGGGCAGGAACAATAACAGCAAATAAAATTAACTCAGCCGATGGTTCTGGTATTGAAAACCTAAACGCTTCTTTTATTAATTGGATAGATCCTATTACTAGTCTTCCTGTTCCTGCGCCAACGGCAACGCGTGCAGCAGATGCAACACATGCTGATGCAGCAGCAGCACTAGATGCAGGTACTAATGTGGTTCTTGGCGATGTAAGTTTCGAAAACCCTTCTACTTTTGATGGTGCTGGAGTAACTTTTAATAATATGGGGAATCTAACAGCAGGTGGATTAGCTTCAGGAACAGCAGTAACCTTAGGCAATCTTGATTTTGTAGCAAGTTCTACTTTTGATGCGAGTAATATAACTAGTTTTACTTGGCCAGCTGGCTTTAGTGTACCAAGTGCAGACACTTTAACGGCTGACGCTACTGTAGCAAGCGCAACTGTTACTACTTTATCTTTAGGGACCTCGCCAACTCAGTCTATTATTGATACAGAAGGATCTATTACTCCGAGTAGTTCTATCGTGAGAATACAGGGTGATGGCGCGCCAGTTGTTTTAGCTATAACTACCGATCAAATTGATGCAGGTACAACAGATGGTCAATTCCTTATTCTTAGAGGGATGCATGATACTTTTACTGTTACTGTGAATCATGAAACGGATGATAGCAATGCAGGAACTACAGAAGTGATATTAAACTCTGGTGTTCAATTTACCATGGGTAAAAATGACACTTTGGCTTTGATTTATGATGCTCTTGCAAATGCATGGCTTGAAGTTTCAAGAACAGATGTTCTTAACTAATCATCAACATAGATAGATCTATATTGTTAGCTTTAGTAAAACTAATACTTGTTGAAATATAGTCAACGCCTGTCTTTGCGTAGTCAATGAGGTTGGATTCATTAATGCCGCCGCTAGCTTCTAGTTTAGGCTGGGCCATAGAGAATAGAGCGATTTTGTTTTTCAATTCTATGATTTCAGAAGGAGCAAAGTTGTCGAGCATAATTTGATCGACGCCCGCCTCAATAACGAGTTCTAATTTATCAAGATTGTCTTTGTTGATTTCAACTTCGAATTTAATAGACTTCTTGCCAAAGTCATCTTTATCTTCACTAACGGAACTAGTGCTTTGCACCGTTCCGACCTTTTTTGTGTCGACATCACTAGCAAAACAAGGTTTTGCAGGATGTCTAAGATCTTTGTTTTTGAAATTAGAAATTACTGTAGCCAAGTCTTCAATACAGGCAAGATGATTTTCTTTGAGCATGACCATATCACTAAGATTGAATCTGTGATTGGTGCCGCCGCCATATTTAAACGCTGCTTTTTCTAATACGCGCATTCCTGGCATAGTTTTGCGGGTGTCTAATAATTCAACAGGATAGTCTTGAATGAGTTTGACTAGTTTATTGGTGTAAGTGGCGATACCACAAAGACGCTGCAAGAAATTGAGTATCGTTCTTTCGCTTGCAACGATAGTGCGGCTGCTGGCTTCAATTTCAAAAAGAACTTGACCGGCTGCAAAAGATCCAGAATCTGGACAATGGCAAATGACTTTGAAAGCTTCTTTTGGCTCATATTGTCTTAGTACGGCTTCTACTAGCCAAGAGCAAGCCATGAGGCCCGGCTCTTTGGCGATGATCTGAGCTCTGCTTGTTTTACTAGTTAGCAAGGAGCCGCTAATATCACCATTGGGCTCTAGATCTTCTGCTAAAGCGAGTTTGATAATGGCAGCAACCAAGTTTATTTTTTCTTTATGTATAGCGTCTTCCATTGGCTTGCTATAATCATAGCTTGCTCTAGGAGCTAAACATATGGCAAAGAAAATAACAGGTTATATCAATCTTCAGCTTGAGGCTGGCAAAGCAAATCCGGCACCTCCCGTTGGCCCAGCTCTTGGACAACATGGTGTTAACATCATGGATTTTTGTAAGGCTTATAACGAAGCCACTAAAGACAAGATGGGCTATATCATCCCAGTTATTATTACGGTTTATGAAGATAGATCATTTACTTTTATTCTTAAGCAGCCGCCAGCGGCAGTTTTGATCAAGAAAAAGATCAATATTAAGAAAGGATCAGCTGTTCCTCATTTGAACAAGGTTGGCAAAATCAGTGATCAACAACTTGCAGAAGTTGCTGAAACTAAAATGCCTGACTTGAACGCAAATGACATAGATGCAGCGAAGAAAATTATTGCAGGTACTGCAAGAAGCATGGGAGTTATTGCTGAATTAGTAGCATAACTAACTAAAGACAACAGCCTAAGCGGTTCGTTAGAACTACTTAAACAAAACAAAAGGTAGGAGAATATGGCTAAACTAAGTAAGAGACGTAAGAAGATAAATGAACTCAATGAGCAGTTCAAAGGTGTAGTGGATCCCAAACAAGCGATCACTGAACTTAAGAAATTTATTTCAGAGACAGGATCAAAGGTAAGTCAAACATTTGAGCTTTCAGCCAAATTGGGCGTTGATACCAAAGCAAATGATCAGCAAGTGAGAGCATCTGTTTCTCTTCCTGCTGGTACTGGTAAAACAGTTAGAGTAGCGGTTGTTGCCAAGGGCGAAAAAGTACAAGAAGCGAAAGATGCTGGTGCTATTGAAGCTGGTACTGAAGAGCTTGTCAAAAGAATGGAAGACGGTTGGATGGACTTTGATGTCTTGGTTGCTGCTCCTGATTGCATGCCTTTGCTTGGTAAATTAGGTAGAGTACTTGGACCAAGAGGTTTGATGCCTAACCCTAAAGACGGTACCGTGACTGCTGATGTTGCCAAAGCTGTTAAAGAACTGCAAGCTGGTAAAGTAACTTTTCGTGCTGAGAAAACAGGCGCTGTGGTTCATATGCCATTTGGTAAGTCTGATTTCACTGACGAAGATTTAATGAAAAACCTTCAAGCTGCTATTTTAGAGATACAAAAAAACAAACCTAGCGCATCAAAGGGTACTTATTTCAAATCAATCTATATTGCTTCAACGCAAGGACCGAGCTTTGAAGTTAGTGCTGATGCTGTTTTAGCTGCCTAGAATTGTGCTGATATTTGTCTGGGCTTATGCCGGAAAGCAGCATTGAACTTAGTGTCGCCATGATAAGCCACCCTTTCGTGGTATTATTTGGCATATGAATATCTCATTAGCAGACGCGAAGATAAGAGGCTTAGAACTACTAGGGCATTTTTATCAGCATGTCCATAGGGAAGTAACAGATTTTGCACAAACCAATGAGCTTAGTGAAGTTGACTTTGGAGAAAAGGCAAGAGAAGTTGCAATTGATTTGACCAAGGTGATTGTTGATCGAATCAACTGTGGACTTGTTCCAAAAGCCAAGTTAAGCGATGAAGAACTAGCAGAAGCTTTATCTACTACTAATCGTGAGTTACCAAGCTATGCAACTGATAGCGATGGTTTTTTAGAAGAGAATAAAGTAACAGAATTAATCAAGCTTATGTTTAATCTATTAGACAGGCAAGAGGATACGAGAGGTCTTATTGCAAAGTTTTGTTTGCGGAGCGAGAGAAGCTCATCAGTCGTTCTTGATAGAACTAAGATGTGGCATCCTGATCATGAGGATCACGTAGGTACGCACATTGATGAGGATGGCGTGCGAAGAAGAGTAAGTGTGGACATGCGGCTGCCTTTTTTCTTTCCTTTTTCAGCGAATGCTGCAATAAATCAAATCCTTAGTTCCATAGAAAAGAACGGGACAAATTTAAACGCTATAAGCTCAGATTTGCAAATGAGTTCTTTTGAAGAGTTTTTTGGTAAGCCAGTAGAAGCTAAAAAATATGAGGAGAAGGCTACTCTGAATCTGCCTCCCGAGGTATTAGAAATGTTTGAAGGTACAATACCAGAACTTAATGGACTTGAACAACATGTGCAGGAGCAAATGCAGGAGCAAGGTAAATTGCAAATGGAGAGCCCTGATTCAACAACTTCACCAGTTGAGCTAACAAGGGGCTTAATAGAAGCAGTGCTTGCGGGCAAAATTAATATTCGTCAAGCCGCCAAGGCTCTTTGTGTCTTAGATAAGCTTGTTACCAAATATTTATGCCAGATTAGAGTTCTTTCGAAACCGAAGGTTTCGTGTAATGAGGTCTATTCTTTTTGAATTACAGCAAGAGGAATGGCTTGCAAGCTATTGGCAGGCAAATCCTCTAAAAACTGAAGAATAGACCTCTAATAGAGCAAGTCAGCTCAGGGTTTTCAGCTAGTTTTCAACAAATAGCACCAATCGGTATTGCGTATTGCTATAATCCTAGGTATCTGCTCTTAACCTAGCTAAGACTGGATAACCCAAGATGGGACTTGGAAACATATTTAACAAAAAACCAGTTGAGCCTGCAAGCTCGGCCACCAGCTCGCCAGCGTCAGCAGCGAAGCGACTAAATTCTGCTGAAAAACTAAAACCAAGCAAGGCGCTTCAAGCTAATAAGAAAAACGAAGCGGCAAATTTAGCCAAGGCAGAAATTCCTTATGAAGGAGATCCTGAAAATCAAACTCTGGTTATTGATGTTGACGAGACTTTATTGTTTGGTGATATTTATAAAAGAGATTTGCGCAAAGCCAAAGTGCGTAAGCAGATCGAGAAAGAAGGCTATACCATCAAGCAAAGTAATTTGGGGCACTACTATGTGCTTAGACCTGGCGCTGAAGAACTACTTAAGGATCTTTATGAAACTGGTCATAAGATCATACTTTGTTCTCGTGATTTGAGACCTTATTTGCATGATCTCATAGAATCAGAGCCTGCCTTAAAAAAATACAGTGCTGGATTTTTATCGCGTGGTGATTTGATTAATAAAGCCAATCAAGATTTTGTGAAATCTCCCAAACACCCTGATAATCTAGGTTTTTGGGAAAGAACAAAGAACTTCACTCATGGACTTTTTGTACGTTGCCCTAAGTATTGCTTCAAGAAATTTTGTTCGATCTTTAGTGGCAAGCCAGTTTGGTTTGAAGAAGGTCGCGGCGTTGCTGGTAAGTATCCGCCAAATGCAATTGATCTATTAAAAGAGTCTGGTAATAATAGTCTTAATGGTTTCCCGCCATCACATATTTTGATTGATAACTATGCTGAGATGAAAGACGCTGACGCTAGTGCAGAAAATAATTATTGGGGCCGGGCTTATAGAGACTCAGTAGCGTCTGGTGACTTTGCTGTTATTAGCCCCAATGTAGTTTACCAAGATGGCAAGAAACCGCATTGCTTCCTGGCACAAGCGCCAGAACCAAAAGATGCTGATGGTAATTATCAATGGGTGCAAAACATCAAAGCAGCTGTTGATCGTGGTTGGAAAGAGCAGTATAAGTTGACGACCGGCAAAGAGGTGAAGGCTTGATAAGAGATACTAGTACTGAGATCACGATTCCTTTTGCATTTCGCTTGCCTGATTGTCAGGTGGAGGATGATAGAAAAGAACAGTCATACATTCGCCTAGAACATGGCGCTGGTGGGCTCCATTCACGAAGCGATATAGCGGCTTTGTTTAGAGCGGCTCCTCTGGCGGATTTACACACCAATTTGGTTAGAAAAAATATTAATAGTGAATATGAATTAGTAAAGACCCTAACGCTTTTGGCTAAAAATAATCATGATCAAACTAATGGTATTGCGTTTATGAATAGCCGACTAGAATTCGATCATTGGTTGAATGACGAGGATGGAGTTTTTATACCAGTTGAAGTCGATTACTCAGATGCGCGCGAGAAGGTCATTGCAAAGACACCTGCTTTTGCAGAGCATAGCTATCCTCCTTATTTAAAGTCCAAACAAGAGAGCTTTTTTAATTACCTTTCTCATATCCATCATAGTTTTAATCGTCTTTGGGTTTAATTCCCCGCAGCTTGCTGCGCAAAAGGAAGGTTTTCCAAGGAGGGAATTAAACCCAAGTAGACGATTAAACAACAACAAAAGATTGCATCGGGTGCTTTGGTTTTTTTGTTGAAACCCAATGACTCCAAAAGGTACCCGATAAAATGGAGATACCCCTATGCTCTGCATCGGGGAGATTCATTTTCGGTGATATGAAAGGAGCAGCAGTATTTTTCTTGCGTGATTTTAGACTTCCACGAGCTAGCTATGACAATGTTACAGGGCGACTTGGGCAAAATATTCCTCGTGAAGGCAACTTTATTTTAGTTGTTAATAAGTTTGATGGCTAGAAATCAATCAGGCAAGTAGGGTTTTTAATCTTGCAGCCTTAATCACACTAAAAAACCTCACAACAGTATCCTTATATTTAATATCAACCATATCTTCACCATCTAAAGTCAAGACCACGGCTTGCTTAGTTTCAGGATAGTCTCTAATAAAGGCTTTGAGCCCACTTGGTACTTTGTCATGGTTTCTTTTAACTTCGATTGGTAGAAGCTCCCCGTCTTTTTGTAGTATAAAATCGACTTCTTGCTCGTCGTAGCTGCGCCAGTAATTGAGCTTAAATCTGATATCAATAGATTTCACGAGTTCCCAATAAACAAAGCTCTCTAGAAGAGCGCCTTGTCCTTGTTCGTTGCGTTTGTCAAAGACTCTAAAGTCTTGCAAGATAGCATTGGCAATACCTTGATCGTAGAAATATGCTTTAGGACTTTTAGAGATTTCTTTGTTTTTATTTTTAAAGAAAGGTTGTAATAGATTTAGGGTATAAGTCCCGGTCATGACATCAAGCTGTTTGCGAATTTGGCTTTCTGGTATTTTGAGTTTGTTTGCAACTGAGCCTACTGATAGCATTTGAGCATCGTTGATCGCAAAGTATTCTATGAGTTTGTTGAAGTTGATAATCGATTCATCTTTGAGGAAGGTTTTGATGTCTTTAGAGATATAGGTTTGATAGATACTATAGAGCTTTTCACTTGCTATTAATTCAAAGTCATTATGTTCTTGAAGCTCAATGAGACCAGGCATTGCTCCATAACGAATGAAGTGCCCAAGTTTGTTTTTGAGTTCATCGAGTTGTTTGATTTCAATATGTTCTTCAAGTTCAGGTAGTTTTAAATCAAATTGCCCGAGAAACTCATTAAAAGAAAGTGGATAGATTTTTAGATTGATGTTTCTGCCAGCAAGAGATTCTTTAAGGTGTTTATGAATCTCTAGACTTGATGATCCAGAGGCGTAGATTTTTTTTGGAGGATTTAAATCATAAATAGCTTTGAAGACAGAAGTGATATTGCTATAGTAATGAAACTCATCTATAAAAATCAAATCTTCTTTGACCTCTTTGATAAAACTAGTGTAACCATCGTTGAAGACAGCAAGGTCTCTAGGATCTTCAAGATTCAAAAAACGATAGCTTTGCCCTGCTTCTTTGGCAAGCATTTGCATCAAAGTTGATTTGCCGACTTGTCTTGCACCCAGCAAAATATAAATCTCTTTACGGTTAAGAGATTCAAGAAGTTTGGATAAAATAGCTCTTTTAACCAGCACCAGTAATAGTATACCCATTTTCTAGTAGGGTTGAAGGATTTTCTGCCGATTTTCTGCCGGGATTGGCAGAAAATCGGAATTTTACCGTCTAGAAAATCAATATAGTCTGACTATCATCAACATAGTCAGTATCAAGATCAGTCACTGTTAATGGAATTTCTTGAATGCCTGTTCCACTTGGATCTGCAAGATCAGGGAATTCTACAAGAAAGTCAGTATAAGAAGCTAGAGTAATTTTGAGTTTCTTTTTCTTGTTATTGAAGCTTACGGTGTCACTATTTGGAAAGCTTATTAAGTCTGGGTAATCAGTGGAGACTCGTATATTGCGCAGAGTGCCTGGGCTGGCGTTGACGATCTTGAGTTTGACATTGACTGTTTTGAAGTTCTTGGTAAAGATAGCTTTGTTAACAGCTTTGCCGCCAAGGCTGAAAGTCACGTCAGCTGTTGAACCATTGCTGTCGGTATCGCCATCGCCGCCGTCAGTACCACCATCGCCAGGATTATTACCAATATCAAAAACTATATTGTTAGTTTGTCCTGCGGTCACAGTGATTTGCTGTGCTTGGCTAATGCCAGTACTTAGATTGTTTGTTTCAATAATATTGTTGCCATCACCATTATAAAACCCAGTGGTCATTTGGTTCGATGAAATCGGGTCATAGAGACCAAGAGAGCTACCACCAATGAATTGGGAATCAATAGGTTCAGCTTTAACTACGTAAGTACCAGGAATCAAGTTTGGTAACAAGAAAGCTCCATCGCCTGCCCCGTTGACATCAGAAGGTCCTGAAACAGCACGTTTGCGTGGGTTGGAGTCGTCAGTTAAAAAAGCAACAACATTGGCGCCTCTTACTTTAGTGCCATTGTTAACAAGAGTGCCAGTGATAGTCCCAAAAGAACTTGCTTCATTACCTACAGGATAAACTGCTCTGGCGCTTGCAATGTCATCTTGTTGCAGTTCTACTAAAGGGTTTGCAGCAAAAGGGAACATCACCGGGATATCTTCTTGGTCGCCAGTACCATCATTGAAATCCTCAAGATTGCCGCCTTGAGTGTGATCTAAGCCAAACATGTGACCAAATTCATGGAGGATGGTTGTTTTGAATTCTATTAGAATCGCAGCAAGTGTGCCACCAACGTTTGTGCGGTTAAATAAATAGCCATTGAAGACAGCTTGAGATTCTAGGATTCCAGTAATTTCTGTGCTGCTAGTATTGAAGAAAGTTGCTCCGGCAAAACCTAAAACACTTGTTCTTGCACCGCCGTCTGGGTCGTTTGGGTCTATGCCAAAGAGCGCATTGGTTATTTCACCATCATCGTCAAAGACAATTGGGCTAAAACCCAGTGGACTACTTGTTTCTAGTACAGAGGCAAAGTTGTCACCGGTAATGTCTTGGCTTAATCTGCCGGTATCAAGAAAGGCTAGGCTGGATTCTGCTTCCCAGAGGTCAAGCATTTCTAGTGTTGTTGTATAGGCGGTATCTTCGTCTATCTCTCCAATCGCGCCTTGGTCTACTCTAAAATTGAAATCATAAGTCGAACCAGTTCTTTCATAAGTTGGAAAAAATAATTTGTTTGCCTTGCAACTGTCTAGGATAGCGTTATTGGAACAAACGCCAAGTATACTAGCGGCTTGGGCTGAATTAATACAAGCTATTAAAAGAGCAATTGCTATAAATCTAGTCAGGGTTGTTTTCATTTAATTCTTCTGGCTTTTCTCTCGTTTTACCAAATTTTTTCTTGTTTTGAGGATTAGTTGGTGTGTAACCTGGTTTGTGAATAAGCCTTGAGACAGCTGTGCCGTAACCCATAGTTAGACCGTAGTATTCATAACGAGTCTCATCAAGAACAATAAGTTCTTTGAGCTTTGGTATGATATCAATGATTTTGATATTGTCAGCGATATAATCACCAATACCGAAGCTGACATAGTTTTGGTAAAGGTCACCAGCTCTTTTGTTCATTGATCTTGCGATAGTAGCCTTGGGTCTGCCTTTGATAGTAAAGATACTATTGACGTAAAACTCATCAGCATCAGGGCGCATGTTTTCAAGAACTAATTCGTAATAGATTGGTTTTTGAGTTTTGACTCTTTTTTGATTACTTATAAGAGGAAGGCTTTTGAGAAAGTTGCCTTTGGCGTTTGCCAGTCCTTGTGATAGGACAATGCAGAGGCTAATGTAAAATAATTTGTCCAGCATTCTCGATTGCTCCTATCTTTAAAGTGAAATTGAAAGTTGAACCTTGCTGGTTTGTACTTTCACACCAAATTCTACCACCATGTGCTTCGATGATCTTTTTGCTGATCCAGAGCCCGAGTCCAGTCCCGCCAATATGCCGGCTCTGTTTATTTTCTACCCGGTAAAAGCGTTCGAAAATCATGGTAAGCTCAGATTCTGCTAGTCCAACTCCTTGATCTTCTACTGAAACAGTGATTAGTCCTTGTTTATGGCTTATTTTGCAGTGGATTTGCTTAGAATCGCCACTATATTTAATCGCGTTATTGAAGAGATTGAGAAATACTCGAGTTATTGCTTCACTGTCTACAACTATAGTGGGAAGATCATCAGGGAATTGCCAAGTGATTTGATGGGATTGATTGATTGCTCCTAGCATTGACCAGGCACGTTCAGCCAACCAATCGAGTTCAATTTCTTCAAGATTGTTTAATTCAAGCTCGTGACCTTCTTCAATTCTAGAAAGGTCCAAAAAATTATCGATTAAGTTGGATAGCCTTAAAGCAGAATTGTGAATTTCTTGATTATATTCTTGATGTTTTTGATCAAGCTTGAGATCTTTCATTAATTCACTAAAGCCAAGAATATTGGCCATTGGGGTTCTTAATTCATGGGAGATGGTACTAACTAGTTGAGATTTGAGTTGATCTTGTTTAAGTAGTTTTTTGTTACTGGTTTGTAGGTCTGCAATTTGTTGATTCGAGCTAATGAAGATAGAGACTTGTTTTGCAAAGAGCTCAAGTTCTTTTTGCATTGATTGAAAGACTGGTTTTGACTGTTGGTCTTTATAACAAAGTACTAATACTGCGAATAATTGTTTATTAATATTGAGCGGTAAGTATATATAGTCGTCTTTGCAACAAGCCTTGAGTTGAACTAAGTCATTAAAAGGGTTTATGTTGATGTTGAATTCTGTTTTAACTTTTGTTTTTTTTGCTTGTGCTTGGATTAGCAAAGACTCTTCTTTTATTAGTGCAAAGAAGCTGTTCCTGGCTTGGTAGACAGTTTGGCTGGTATCCACAAGGTAGTGAATAGCATCATCAATATTTTTGAAATCTGAGAGCTTGATTATTAGCTCAGATATTAAACTGGGCTCTTTTTTAAAAATTTGCTCTATTTCTGTAGATATCATACAATTGTTGGAATGGACTTGACTGAGATAAGATCTGTATTGTACCCCGAGATCATTGTTTTGATTGGCATTTTGCTAACTCTTGCAATGAGCTTGTTTAATTCTAGCAAGAAATACGTGCCTGGTCTTGCGGCAATTGTTTTATTCACGGCATCAATTACGGCGGCAATGAATTTCCCCTCTGCTGAATCGAAGACTATTTTATTCAATAGTTTTAATCATGATGCCTTATCTATCTATTTTAGGTTCTTAATTTATGGGGCTAGTTTTTTAATAGTATTAGGGTCAAGCCAATACCTCAAAAGGCTTGAAAGTCCGTCAGAGTATTATCCCATTATGCTTACAGCTAGTCTTGGAGCGGGATTCTTGGTATCAGCAAATGATTTTTTGGTCTTCTTTGTGGCTCTTGAAACTCTAGGCTTGAGTGCGATTTTATTGGCTTCTTACGCTAGGTTAAATCGAGGTTCCAATGAAGCAGGAATCAAATACCTTATCAATTCTGCTGTTGCAACAGCGGTGCTTTTGTTAGGTATTTCAATGATTTATGGCTTGACCGCTTCAACTAATTTCAATGAAGTAGCGATGAGGATTGGACAATTAGCAGGATCTAATTTGCTGTCACCAAGCTTGCTTGCTTTGATTTCAATTTGTTTGGTAGCGACGATTGGGTTTAAATTAGCAGCAGCTCCGTTCCATAATTGGTCACCTGATGTTTATACTGGCGCGCCGACAACAACGACGGTTTTTCTTTCAGTTGTATCCAAGGTTGCAGCTTTAGGTTTTGCAATTAGGCTTTTTCATTTTGTTTTTCTTACTCAAGAAATGGCTTTATTGATTTCCGTTCTTGCGATTCTTTCCATCATTATTGGCAACTATGTTGGGGTTATCCAGATGATTTCTCGCGGCTCTGTTAAGCGTTTACTTGCTTATTCTTCAATTGCTCAAGCTGGTTATTTGTTAATCGGGCTTGCAGTATTTCAAGGTAGAAGTGTTGCTGCTTTAATAATGTACTTAACAGTTTATGCTTTGATGAATACAGGTGCTTTTCTTGCTTTGATTTATTTTGAGCAAACGACAGGTTCTGATGAGATTTATGATATGTCTGGTTTGATCAAAAAGCGTCCTGGAGTGGTTATTGCTGCTTCTCTTTGTTTGGTTAATTTGGCTGGCTTACCATTTATCCCGGCTGGATTTATTGCTAAGTTTTATTTATTTTCTTCAGCCTATACTTCAGGCTTAAGTTTTTATGGGATAGATTTTGGTTTAGTGCTTGCACTAGTTGGTTTGATTGGTTCTTTGATTGGTCTTTTTTACTATCTCTACCTTATTAAAATCATGGTCGTTGATGAACCATCTACACTTGTTAAACAGCTTGATGACAAGGAGCCAGAAGGTAATTGTTTAGTCAAACTCAGTCTTTACTTGTCTGTTGTTTTAATGGCGGTTATTGGCATCTTCGGTATGGATTTATTGCGAGGAGTTGCTTCAACTGTCTTGAGAGCCCTTAACTAATGCATTTGGATGTTAATTTAAGTTCTTCCAAAAAAGTAAGTCTTATACTTAAGTGGATACTTGTTTTAAATCTTATCGTTTTTGGAATCAAATTATTCATCGGCATTAAAGCTCATTCATTGAGCATCTTAGGTGATGCGATTCATTCTGGGATTGATAGTTTCAATAATATTATTGGTTTGGTGATGATTCGTCTTGCCTCTGAGCCGCCTGACCAAGAGCATCAATATGGACACGCCAAGTTTGAGACATTGGGTGCGCTTGCCGTCGTGGCATTTTTGGCGATCACAAGTTTTGAATTGTTAGAGAAGTCCATAGTGAGATTTTTTAATCCTGGTGATTATCCCCATATTGATAGCATGACGATTTATCTATTATTGGTTACTTTATCGATAAATATTTTTGTTTGGCTTTATGAAAGTCGTGCTGGTAAGAGATTGAATAGCCAGTTGTTACAAGCGGATGCCGCACATACTTTCTCTGATATTTTAGTAACAGCCTCTATTCTTTGTAGTGTATTTTTTATTGCTCGTGGTCATCTCTGGCTTGATCCTTTTTTGGGAATAGTTATAGCAGCTGTGATTGCAAGAGGCGGCTGGAAGATATTAAGACAAACTGTGCCGCTCTTGGTTGACGAAGCTTGGATTAGAGAGCATGAGATTCATGATTTGATTATGTCTACTGACAAGGTTGTTAGTTATGCTAATTTCAAGTCACGCAAAGGTAACCATCATGCCTTTCTTGAAATGACAGTGCGCTTTGATACTGATTCTTTGAAAGAAGCTCATGATTTGAGCCATCAAATCGAAGCCAAGATTGTTGATAAATTTGGTAAGGCAGAGGTTTTGATTCATATTGAGCCTAGTTAGTTTTGCAAAGCTAGATTTTCTATATTCTTGAGTAGATTAAAGTCAGAGTCATAGCTAAAAATTTGTTTGAGATTAAGTCTTTGTATCAAAGCAAAGCTAGTAGCATCAACATAGCTTAATTGTTGATCTTTGAATTTTTTGATGATTGTTAAAGCAATTTCTTTATCGCTTTTCTCAAGAGGGACAATTTTAGCTATGCTTTCATCTAATAATTTATGTCCGATTTCACTAGTTTTATGGGGGGCTACTTTTTTTGATAACCAATTAAGAACTTCTAGAATGACATTGTCACTGCACAAGAGTCTAGATTTGCTGTGCTCTACAAGAAAGTTTTTACTTTGCTGATGTTTGGCATCTTTGCTTATAAACAAGGAAATGAAGAAATTACTATCTAGAAAGATCATTAAAGCTCTTCTCCATATAAAACATCATCGATGCTTCCTGAATAATCAGCAGCTGGCATGTCATCAATGATCCCACAGAGTTGGTCTATGGCTTTTAGGCGCTTTTGGTGCTCTGGCTCTGAAATCTTTTCTTTGCTTGTGGTTGAATCTTGTTTTACTTTTTCGTTTAGAATCAACATTATTTCTGCCACAATGCTGCGATGATTCTGCTTACTTAGTTGTTTGAGAAGATCGTAGCTTTCTAGGGGTATTCTTATTGATTTATATTTAGGGTTGTCTTTATCCATGTGTTAATTATACCACAATTATGGTAGATTGTAGCATCCCTTGATGACGCTATAATAATCCTCTATGAAATTCAAATCCAAAGCCCTTAATATACTTACTTCTAATATTGATACCGATCAAATTATTCCAGCAAGGCACCTTACTGGTATCTCTAAAACAGGATTGGGAGTATATCTTTTTGAAGATCTTCCGAATAACCCACTTGATGCTATTGAGCATGATGATTGTCAAATCATCATAACTCTTGAAAACTTTGGTTGCGGCTCATCTAGGGAGCATGCAGTTTGGTCTATAACTGATAGGGGTTTCAATGCCGTAGTTGCGGCTAGCTTCGCCCGTATCTTTGAAGAGAATTGTTATAACAATGCTTTGGTACCAGTTGTATTAACTATCCAGGAGATTGAAGAAATTTCTAATTTCAAGGGCGAGATTGAAATTGATGTAGATGCTCAAATTCTTAAAACAGACAAAGAATACAAATTTGAATTAGATAGTTTGAAAAAAGAATTTATTCTCAAGGGTGGTTTTATGAAGTTTTTGGATGCTAAGGTGCCTGAGATTAAAGCTTGGGAAGCAACTAAGGTTTAACCAACAGCCTGATCCATTAATTCAATTACCTCTTCGAGTTCTGTAAATCCCTTAGTTCTTTGTGTGAGTAAGTGGTCTATAGCTGGCTTGGCTTTTATGGCTCTGTCAATATCCGGGTTTGAGCCTTTTTGGTAGGCGCCGATATTAATAAGGTCTTGGGCGTCTCTATAGCTTGCAATAAGTGCTTTGATCTCATTGGCTTTGGCGTTTTGTTCTGGTGGGATGATACTTGGCATTACTCTACTCACGGATTGCAATATATCAATCGCCGGGAAATGGTTTTGATAAGCGAGTTCACGAGTAAGTACGATGTGACCATCAAGCACTCCTCTAGTTAAATCACTCACTGGTTCATTCAGGTCATCACCTTCTACTAAAACGGTGTAGAGTGCTGTGATGCTGCCCTTTTCGCCAGTGCCTGATCTTTCAAGCATGCGCGGTAATAAAGCAAATACGCTTGGAGTGTAGCCTCTAGTTGCAGGTGGCTCGCCGGTTGCTAGCCCAATTTCTCGTTGGGCTAGCGCGACGCGAGTAATACTATCTAGCATTAACATGACATCTTTACCATGTACATCTCGAAAGTATTCAGCAATAGAATGAGCAAACAAAGCCGCTTTGACTCTCACTAAGCTTGGCTCGTTGCCGGTAGTAACAATAACGATAGATTTTTTGAGCCCTTCTGGTCCAAGGCTCTCTTCAATAAACTCTCTAACTTCTCTGGCACGCTCACCGACAAGCGCTATAACATTCAAGTCGGCACTTGAGTTTTGAGCGATCATGCCCATTAATGTACTTTTACCAACCCCAGAACCAGCAAAGATTCCCATTCTTTGTCCTTTACCGCAACTGAGCATGCCGTCAATAGCTTTAACGCCAAAGTTGAGCCTTTCAGTGATTCTTTCTTTTTTAAGAGGATTGATTTTGCTACCCCATTGGGCTAGCTCATCATGAAGCCTTGGTGCTGGCTTAGCATCGATAGTTTCACCAAATGCATTAATGACTCTACCAATCAATTCAGGACCGGCTTTAATGGAGACTTGTTTCTTGCTGGGGATAACTTCTGCGCCCATTTTGATTTTATGAATCTCTCCAAGCGGCATCAGTTCTGCCATGCCATTATTAAATCCAACAACTTCTGCTCTAATCTCACCTTCGCTGGTTTTGATATAACAAAGCTCACCAACTTCTACGTTAAGACCATCAGCTTCAATTAAAAGCCCAATAGTTTTGACTACTCTGCCTAGACTGCGAGTAGTATCAGCCGCTATGATTTTTTCTTCGAGTTTTTCAAAATCTAATTTCATTGTTTCAGCATTTCTTCTAGCATTAACTCAAGCTTGCTAGCTAGCCTATGATCTAATCTATCTTTGTTTGATTCGAGAATTAAATCCCCATTGCCAAAGTTGCTATCTGTGCTGATAGTAAGTTGTTCAATCTCAGGATTTTCTTTCATTAATTCAGGCTTGAGATGGTTGAGTTTCTTGGCGATTCGTGGATTGGTAATTAGGTTGATATTTGCTTTGTGTTCTAGTTCCTTAATGGCTTTGCTGATAAATTTGAGACAGGTCTCTTCACTAATTTCTAATTCTTTGTCGAGGATTGTATGGGCGATGATGGTGATTAATTTGTAGATCCTTGCTTCTTCATCAGCCAGGGCTTCATCTCGTTCTTTTTCGATTGTTTTTAATATCGTAGCTGTTTCTGTGAGAATTGATTTGAGCTCTTCATCACAATCTTGAGTTGCTTGTTTTTCACCAGCTTTGTAGCCTTGCTCAAAAGCTTTTTCTTCAATTGCGGTAGCTTGTTCTTTAGCCTCTCTGATAAGAGCCTCAGCCTCTTTGTTGGCAAGAAGGGTGAGTTTCTTGATATTGCTAGCAGCTTTAGCTTCAGCTGTTTCAATCATCTCTTCAAGTAGATTTTTCTTTGCGTTTACAAGTTCTTGATCAATACCACCAATTACAACGTTGCCCTGGCTTTGCGAGGCGCCTTTCTTGTATATGCCGGATGATCTTTTTGCTAGGTTCATATTAATCGTTCATGTAGGCTTGAAGTCCTCGGGCTATGGTCTTAGGGTCTTGCATTGCCATTTGCGACAGTCCCTCTTTCATAGCACCAACACTTCTATTTCCTTCAAGTGATAGTTGTCTAGTGTAGGCTTCCTCGGCTTCCTGTATGCGGTTGTCAATTCTTTTAAGCATTGGGATTTCTTCTTCGTCCAGGATGTTATCAATTTCTTTTGCTCTGCTATTGTTTATCCCAAAGGTTAGTGAGAAAAGCAAGATTAGTGACAAGGCTGCTCCTACGGCAAGAATTAAAGCAAGAGACAAGTATTTTTTGATCTTGGCTTCTTTTTCCATTTGCGAGAGATGTTTTTGAGCCTCTTGACTTGCAATATCAGAGTATGGGGTAGAAGAGAAACGGATTCCCGTTACGATTACTTGGTCTCCTCTCTCTAGGTTTAAACCAGCTGCGACTTGTACCGTTTGTCTTAGAGTACTTCTTTCAGAAGGTGATAATTCTTTGTTAACAACTACTGCTACTGATAGTTTGTTGATTAGTCCACTGGCTTTGCGGATTCTTTCTACCGACTTGCTGATTTCATAGTTCTTAGTTTTGTCTTCTTTATTGTAGTCTTTTTCAGTTGGTCTTGGTCCACCATTCTTTACAAAACTTGGCATATTGTTTTGGGTGCCTGCTGTTCCAAAGTTGTTTGGTTTCTCGTTTTTGTATCTTTCTTGACTAGTTTTTTCACTTCTTACAACCGGTTCGGCTTTTTGTCCGTCTTCACCTACGGTTGGCGAGAAGAGTTCGATGTTCATCTCAGACTCATCAAAGTTCATTTCAGCTGTGATGTTTACTAGTACATTGCCTGCACCAAGTATTGGTGAGAGCATTTCTAAAAGCTCTTTTTCAAGCTTTTGCTCATAAGACTTGAGCTTTACGTCATTATTCGCAGTTTTATTTTGTTCTAGTGAATCTTTGTCATTTGCTTTAACTAAAGCGTTGCCTTCTTGGTCAGTGATTTGTACATAGTCAGTTTGTAGTCCTTCTACAGCACTTGCTACAAGATGTTGAATGCCTTTGATTTGTTCTTGGCTTAGTTTCGCTCCAAATTCTGGGCTGATGATTACAGAAGCCTTAGTATCATTGTTTTGATCTTTGAAGATGCTTTTTTTGGAGATTGCCAGATGTACCTTAGCAGATTTGATTGAGTCCAGTGAACTAATGGTTCTAGAAAGTTCACCTTCAAGTGCCCTGTTGTAATTAATTTTTTGATTAAAATCAGAGACATTGATATTGGTTTTATCAAAGATTTCAAAACCAACTCCGCTACCTCTTGGTAGTCCTTTGGAAGCTAGTTCTAGTCTGAGTTTGGGGACAGAGGTTCCAGCAACTTGAACTGCCGTGCCATCTGGTGAGATTTTGAATTTGATTTTTTCTTTTTCAAAGTGCGCACTAATTGCAGCAGCATCTGATTGGGCGAGATTGCTGAATACGGTTTGATATTTAGGTGTAAACAAGACTCTGCCAATTAAAAATAAAACAGTAACTAAAACAACTGCTATAAGAATCATGTTTCTTGCGCTCATCATAGAGCCCAAGATTCCGCTTGTGCCAGAAAAGTCCTCTTGTGGAGCACCTGCTTGCGCTTCTTGTTGTTGTTCGTTATTCTCTTCTATTGCCTCTGCCATTTCTTATCTCCTAAATTTGTATTCTAATTAATTCATTGAATCCTTCAACAAATTTGTTTCTAACTTGAATTGCAAGGTCTGTTGCTACTTGAGATTTTTCAAGTGTTAACATGACTTGTGTTATATCGATATCTTTTCTACCTGAACTATAGTCTTGCATTGCATGAGCAGCTTCAGCATGAGTTGTTTTAAGGCTCTGTATGGCCGTGCCAAGAGCTGCTGCAAAACCTTCTTTGCCAGTTTGTGGCTCCGCTTCAGAGTATGAGACACTGGCTTTAAGAAGTGGCGTTTCGATCGCTTGTAAACTAAATTTAACTGGTTCTATTGTCATTGATTAAATCTCCAGTGCCGAATTGAACATACTTTTGAATACTTGAATACTTTTGATATTCGCTTCGTATGCTGTTTTGGCTGTTACCATGTCGACCATTTCTCTTTCTACGCTTACATTTGGATAATCTACATAACCCTGCTCGTCAGCGTCTGGGTGACCTGGCTCATAGACTCGTTTTAAAGGACTTCCATCTTCTGTGACTGATGCAACATTGACTCCCTTAGACAGACCTGTTTTTTGGTCATAAATTGTTTCAAATTGAACTATTTTGCGTTGGTATGGATTGTTTGCACCTTTGGAATCATGAGTGGTGTTGGCATTCGCAAGATTGCTTGCAATGACATCCATTCTTAATCTCTCTGAGATTAAGGCACTGCCGGCGGTGTTAAGAATATCCATATCCATAATTATTAGCCTCTTATAATTCCTTTCATTTGATCAAACTGTTTTTTTGCAAGAGCCGAAAGTGCTTTGAAGCGTAATCCAGTTTTGCTTAGTTCAACCATTTCTTTGTCTATATCAATACCATTGCTATCCACGTTAAAACTTTGATCTTCGCTAATTACAATTGGTTTGCTCGGGTTTGTACCAGTAATGATGTGCGAACTATCTGTTGATCTCATTTCAACATCCTTGAAGGTTTTGTCTTGTAAAATATCTTCAAAGTTGACGACCTTGCGTTTGTAACCAGGTGTATTGATGTTTGCAATGTTGCCTGCAATCGCTTTACTGCGCATTTCAAGGCCCTGGAGTGCAAAGCCAATACTCTCTATAGGATTACCTAGTCTATTTATTGGTTGATTTTCCATAGATTCTTTACTCCTTAAGACCTATATACTTTATTGGCCCTATTGAGCTTTGCTTTCCTAAGTGATTGGGGCTATTTAATATTGTTGACTAGTCTATATGATTGAGTAGAACGGCAGAAGCTCTATGGGTTTTCTCTAAAATACTGCTCTAGGAGGATTGCGGCTGCTTCTTGGTCAATTAAGGCTTTGTTGTATTGGCTTATTTTGACTCCTCTGTCTTTTAGCCTAGCTTCTGCTTCTCTTGAACTAAAGCTTTCGTTTACAAAGATTATTTCTATTTCAGAAAACTCGTCTTGAATTTCTTTGCTTTTGGTTTTGATAAATTCTTCTGTCTCTTTGCTGCCACCTTCGATATTCAAGGGTATGCCGATAATGAGTTTTTCTATACCAAATTCTTTCTCAATCTTGATGACTTCGTCAAGGAGCAATATTGTCTCAATAGTATCGTAAGGATTAACGGCAATGCCAAGATTGTCGCTTTTGGCAATCCCTGTACGTTTTTTGCCGATGTCTAGTGCAATAACTGACTTCATTGTTTTTAGCGTGCCTTTAAGCCAAAGAGTATAACGGAAGTTGCTGCAAGTATATTGAGACTTTCGACACCATTCTCTAAAGGGATGCTAATTAATTGGGTGCAAAGTTCTTTGGCTTGGTCACTCAAGCCTCTTGTTTCATTACCGATTAAAATCAAAACATCCTTAAATGGGCTAAATTGCAGGTCCTGATAGGCTTTGTCACTACGAGGGCAGGTGCCAACGATCTCTAAGCTCATCGCTTTTGCTTTGGTTTCATTTTGGATCTTGGCTTTGAGCTCTTCTAGTCCAAGATATTTAATTGGTCCATAGAAAGCTGTACCAACTGAAGCTCTCAAGACCTTGGTGTTAAACACATCTACCGAGCCAGGACTTAAATAAATGGATTTGACCCCTGCAGCAAAAGCAGTTCTGATGATAGAACCAAGGTTGCCAGGGTCAGTAATATTCTCACAATATAAATAAGTATTAGTGGTTTTTTTGACTTCTATTGTTTCACTGAGTAAACTAAGTTGCTGTTGTTCAAGTGGATCTTCAAACTTGGGCATCTCGGCAATTGCAATTACTGGTGGAGGATTTTCTGTAGTAGCAATTCTTGCCATCAAGTCTTCAGGTAATTCAAAAACTTGTGTGTTGATTTGTCTTGGGATTTCTTTAAGAGATTCTAGGTCTCTTATAAAGAGAAAAGGTATTTTGATATCTTTTTTGTGAGCTTCTTCTACCAAGGTCTTACCTTCAAGCAAGAAGAGATTTTTTTCTTCGCGCCCACGTTTTTGATGTAAGTACCTTGCAAGTTTGATGTACTGGTTTTCTTTACTTACAATTGTTTGAATATCTAAAGCCATAGTCATTGCTTATTATTATAGCTCAACAAGTCCTAGCTAGCTTATTTGCTAGTAGGTTTAAACGACGAAACCGTCAATTACTTCCGGATGCGGTTTAATATTGTTGCTAAAGCAGTCCTGGATATATTGATCTGCAAGCTTGTCATAGTTTGCTCTATAGGCTTCTTCGCTTTCATTAAGGCTATCTTTGATTCTGCTCGGAACTCGTTTGCGCGGCTCAGTATCAATCTGCGCTTGTTTTTTATAGTCACTATTAATTAGTGAGTACAAACCCTTGACTGCTTGTTTGATATTGTCCTTGTCACCGAAAAGCTTAAGGGTGATAGATTCTTCTCCCATTTTTACAGCTTTGAGTTTAACTGCGAAGTATTCAAAACATCTATCAAGGTCTATCAAACTAAATTTGTTAAGTAGGTATTTAGGGATAGTTGCGCTAGCTGGTGTTTCCATTAACTTCAGTCTATAGTAGTTTGACTAAAAGTAAACTTAGAATATTTTCATTTGACAATCGGTTTGTCATTGCGAGGTGCTTTGAAGCAATAACTTTTAGAGTAATGATATTTGCCTGAGGGGAGATAGAGCCTCTATATCCCCTCAGGTTTATTCCCATTCTATAGTGCCTGGCGGTTTAGACGTAATATCATAGACAACCCTGTTAACACCATCAACCTCATTAATGATTCGAGTAGAAATTGTCGCTAAATAATCGTAAGGCAATCTTGACCAGTCAGCAGTCATTGCATCTGTCGAGCTAACGGCTCTAAGTACAATTGGATGTGCGTAACTTCTTTTGTCGCCCATAACACCAACTGATTTAACAGGAAGCAGTACAGTTAGAATTTGCCAAACCGAATCATAGAGTCCGGCTTTTGAGAGTTCTTCGCGCATTATGAAATCAGCTTCTCTAACCATTCTTAGTTTTTCTTCTGTCACGGCACCAAGTACTCTAATACCAAGTCCTGGACCTGGGAAAGGATGTCTTAACCTGATTTTGTCGGGCAAACCAAGTTCTAGAGCAAGTTCTCTGACTTCATCCTTGAATAGAGTGTTGATTGGCTCTATTAGCTTAAACGGCATGTCTTCAGGCAAGCCACCGACATTGTGATGAGATTTGATTACGGCAGCGATTTTTTTACCAGTTTTGGGATCGATACGTACTCCTGATGATTCAATCAAGTCAGAATAAAGTGTGCCTTGGGCTAAGAATTTGATATCGCCAAGTTTGGCACATTCATCACGGAAGGTTTCAATAAATTCTTTGCCAATTATTTTACGTTTGGCTTCTGGATCATCAACTCCGGCAAGCTTGCCAAGGAAGCGGTCTTTGGCGTCGATATAAATCATATTAACGTTGTGACTACCAAAAAACGCTTTGACTTCATCGGTTTCGCCCTTGCGCATCATGCCATGATCGATATACATGCAGTAGAGCTGTTTACCAATTGCTTTTTCAAGTAATAAGGCAAGAGTTGAACTATCAACACCACCAGAAAGAGCGAGCAGGACTTTTTTGTCTGCGACTCTTGCTCTAATTTTGTTGATTTCTTGATCAATAAAACTAGTCATGTTCCAGTTAGTGCTTGCTTTGGCTATGTTAATAATAAAGTTGTTAATGATATCGCCACCATTTTCTGTGTGATTAACTTCAGGATGAAATTGCAAAGCATAGATCTTTTTTTCTGGGTTTGCCATTGCAGCAATTGGTGCATTGTTAGTACTGGCGATTGCTTCAAAACCTTCTGGTACCTTTGTTACGTGATCGCCATGGCTCATCCAGACGGTAAATTCGTTTGCTTCGATATTGTTAAAGAGATTTGAGTCCTTGGTTTGCAAGCTTGACTTGCCATATTCTCTTTCAGTACTTGCTTCAACTACGCCGCCAAATTCTTTGGCAATGAGCTGCATGCCGTAGCAGATACCTAGTATTGGTAAACCAGATTGCAAAATACGTTGGTCGCACATCAGCGCCTCAGCGTCATAGATACTATTGGGACCGCCAGAAAGTACAATGCCTTCAATGATTCCCGATTTGAGATCTTCTTCTATTTCGGCATAGTCAATATCAAAGCTATGTACTTCAGAATAGACTTTGAGTTTGCGGATTCTTTTGGTAATAAGTTCGGTGTATTGTGAGCCAAAATCAAGGATGAGGATCTTTGCTTGTTTGGTTTGTTGCATTGTTTGATTGCCTTTGGAGAGAGTTTCCATGGTATGACAGAATATCTTAGCATTTCTTACGAGTGTTTAATAAGTATTTGGCTAAACAATTTTGACGTGAGGGTAAGCTGAAAAATATACAAAACACATTTTCGAAGAAAATGCTGATTTTTTGCTTCTGTCGAACGGATAAATTCGTTTAGCCAAATACTTTGCAGCTAATCATTAAGGACACGCTGAAAAACGTAGTTTTTCTAGTCGGGTCCATGATAAAAGGTTCTGTCCGTGCGACGCACGTGACAGATAAGGGTTGAGACTTTGCATTTTTCAGTGCACCCTTAACCAGGAATCTTGCCTTGTGAATAAAGGATCAAGTCGGTGAATTCTCTTGCCGAACCCTTACCACCTTCTTTCTCGGTAATATAGTGAATATGCTCAAGCACACTATAGTGCGCGCCTGGAGGACAAACAGCTAAGCCAACTTTTTCAAGTATCGGAATATCAAGAGCATCATCTCCAATGAAGGCAACTTCGTCGAGTTCAATCTTCATTTCTTTTGCAATTTCTTTTAGTTTTGTGAGTTTGTCATGAATCCCAGTGTGAACACTTTCTTCAAAACCAAAACCATCAAAACGAGCATGAACATGTGGACTCTTGCGAGCGGAGATGATACAAAGCTCAAGTCCAAATTGTTTTGCTTGTCTTAAACCATGACCATCTAATGAGTGAAATTTTTTGAAGACTTCTCCGCCTTCATTAATAAAAATAGAACCGTCAGTGAGTACCCCATCAACATCAAAACCAATTAGTTTGATTTTGGCGGCTCTTGCTTTAAGTTCGTTTGAGATTTTGTTGAACATGGTTATAAATTAGCATATCCATAGTCGATGGGCTGTATTTGTTTTGACTCCTTGGCGATGATTGCAGAAAACAGGAAGTTGGTTTTAATAATTAAAATCCAAGCTTTCAAGATCTGCTTTATAAACTTCCATTAAAGTGACATTGTTCTCAAATAAGCTAATGCCTTTGTTGGTTTCGCTTTGTGCTTTGCCGAGGGCAGCAGCAGCAGTCATATTGGCGTCTTCTAGGGTGATTACTTTAGTTGCTTTATTCATGATTACAGAACCAAACTCAGCTGTCATCAAGTCGGAGTATTCGTGTTTAAGTGCTTGAGTCCAGCGATAGTTCTCACCTGCATCTGCAATTATGGCAAGTCCATCTTCGCCGCCGAGGTTAATATGAAAGAAGATGCTATTTTCTGTATCTGTTGTTGGCACAAGTTCAGCCAAAAACAAAATGGGATCTCTTTTATTTCCTTGCCAGCTCAAAAGTGCTTTGTGATTGTGATCGAATTTATTGATGATTTTGACAAAGCCATTGAGATTAATGATAGTACCTTTGGGTGCTCTGAAAATATACTCATAGCTAAAGTCTTTGGTTTCTCTGTGCAGGACTATCTCGTCATCTATTGATTTGAGATTATCGAGTTCTTGGCTTAGTTGTTGATGAAGCTCAGTGCTTGGTTCTATTTCATTGAGCTTGCTAGTGATAGCTTCAATGAGTTTGTCTCTTTTGCTATCGAGGAGCTTGAAGCCGTAGCCACTGAAAATCTTGTCAAGGCTAGCTTGATTGATTTTGCTAATGTCGTGGGTGAGTAAGTCTAAGAGAATTTGTCTAAAATTCTCTAATCCTTGCCATATACTGATTCGTTCTTGGATTTTCTCCATAGTTATTTAGTCCACAAAATTGCTGAAATTATGCCGTTGGACTAATTTCTTCGCTTGTTTCTTCTGTGTTTTCAACGGTGCTTTCTTCAGCCTCTTCTTCATGGCTGGCTAAAAGAGAGCTTGGTCTTACAAACTCTACTTGAGTTGGACCTGTACTTTGCAGCATGGTCTGTAATTCAATACCATTTTGGCTTAGTTTGAAATTTTCTTGAAAATACTTGGTTGTGTGAATGATATTAGAGTGACCTTCTTTGGTTTTTTTAACTAAGCCCATTTCAGCGAGTTCTTTGACATGTTCGTAAACACCGCCGCCTCTGATTTTAACCAAGTCGCTTTGTAGCATTGGTTCTTTAAGGGCAATCGTAGAGAGTGTTCTAAGTACGGCAGTTCTTAGTTCAATTGGTAAAATATTTTCGGTGAGTGATTCAAATTGGTCACTAATTTGCATGCAGTAACCATCAGTTGTATCAATTACTAAGCCGCCATCACGAGCTTCATATTCTTGTACTAATTGAATCAATGCATCTCTAACCAAGTCAGGGTCAGCTTCTGCTTGAAGAGCTAAACTATCTACCCCTCTTGGTTTTTCACTTAGAAATAGAATGGCTTCAAGCTTGGCTTTAAGGTCTCGCAGTCTTGTAGTTTTGGCTTCGTTGATTACAGTATCCATTTCAAAATTGGATTGTTTTGCTTTAGCGGCAATAAGGTCATAGTCATAACTCGGAATATGATCGAAGCCAGTACTCATTCCAAAATCAAAGCCAGAGCTTGGTAAAATTTTGCTAAGCATGTCTTTGCTGCTGCTGTCTAAATCCGAGTTGTTAAGGTTGAGGTTCATATATCCAGAGATCTCCATAAAATTCTTCTTGTTTCAATTCGATTTTGGCATCGTGCGCAAGAAAAATAGCAGCAAGAAAAGCATTTGACCAGTTACCGACAAGTTCAACTAGTTCTCTAAATTCCATGCCGTCTTGTTCTTGTAGCTTTTTGGGTAGTATAAGCTCAAGTTGTTCGATACAGCCTTCAAGATCTTCGGCATGGACCAAGTCCATCAAGTCGTCACCAAGTTCTGGTTCTATTACATGGTAGCCATCAAGGTCAAGAAGCTTTTGTTGTTTGCGATATTCACGAGTTTCTTCTTCGTCTCTTGCTTCTTGCAAGGCAGCAATGAGGTCTTTGAGGGTTACTTTTCTAAAGCGCTTGGCTTTTTGAATGAATCGTCTACGTAGCGCTGCTTCCAGGTCATTAAAAGTAATTTGTTTATTTTCTCTTCGTGCGAGCTCATCTTCAAGCATGGCATCATCATCAAGTTCTCTGTGAAGACCAACATTGAGAGCGTCATTGCTTTGGCTCATGAGGATATCACTTTTCATTCTTAGTAGTACTGATGCATAAAATATTGCTTTGCCAGCCTCGCGAAGAGTTTCTCCTGGATTGTTTTTGATTGCTTTAAGATAAACACTGGTGATGCTCTCTAGGTTAAGATCCCAAGGATCAATGTCTCCTTGTTTGGCAAGGTCAACTAAGATCTCAAGATTGGGCTCATTTTTGAGGTTGCGCTTGATGATATCAAGTTCACTCTCTTCGTCATGGAGGTTCTCCATTGCAAGAACAGCAAGAGAGCCTTCCTTCGCTTCACTAGCAAGTGCGCTAGAGCTAATATTGATCTGGTCAACTTTGTCTTTATAAAATTCTTTGATCTGATCTTCGCTCATCTATTGTCCTTGTAAAACTAGTTCAGGGGCCTGGTCGACATCCTTAGCCATAATGTTTTGTACACCGATTACTTTACTGTAACCTTTGCCGTTCACTGATACACCAACTGCTCTATCCGATTGTTCGAGCATTGGTCTTCTATGAGTTACGACAATAAACTGAGTATTCTCTGCGTTACGTCTGATTTTGTGAGCTAGTCTATCAACGTTAACACCGTCAAGCGCTGAATCAACCTCATCAAAGGCATAGAAAGGAGCTGGGTTGCATTGTTGCAGGGCAAATAGGAAACTGAGTGCGGTAAGTGATTTCTCGCCACCACTCATCGCTTCTAGCCTTTGCATTTTTTTGCCACGTGGCTGAGCTTTAATGACTAAGCCGCCACCAAAAATCTCTTCAGGATCTTCGAGTATTAATTCACCTTGTCCAAACGAAAGATCAGCAAAGATTTCTCTGAAGTAGTCATCGATCTTATTAAAGTTGACGAGGAAGCAAGATTTTTTCTCATTCTTGTAGCTGCCGATTTTCTCGATTAGCATTTGGTGTTCTTCATCAAGAACAGCTTTTTTCTCTTCTATTTCGGTCTTGCGTTCTGCAACATCATCATATTCATGGATTGCATGCATATTAATTGGTTCCATTGAACGCATTTGTTTTTCAATTTTGGTTAATTCGGCTTGTAATTTACCAAGATCTTCTTCGGCAATGTCGAGCTCTTCAAGTTCTGGATGCTCTTTGAGTTCTTCGAGTAATTGCTCCAAGTGCTCATTGATGCTAATGAGTTTTTTCTTGTTTTCAACGATTTTAACTGCTGTTGATTCAAGAGTGCTGGTAACTTCTCCTTTGCGTTGACCGAGTCCTAGTAAGCACGATGAAACTTCTTCACGCTTACTATGATGTTCACTAAGTAATGCTCTGAGCTTTTCAAGCTCGGTGTCAAGCTTGGTTAGTTCTTCATTAGCTGTAGTGATTTTTTCAAGGTGTTTAGGCTTTTGTATTTCAAGCTTCTCGGCTTCTTCTTTTGAAATTGCTAGTTTGCTTGAGAGTTTATCAATATTTTGTGAACCAAAGTTTTTCTCAACTTCTAGAGACTTAGATTCGTTAATGACGTTATTGAGCATGGTTTGATAACGCTTGGCTTCAACTTCAATTTCTCTTGATTCTCTAATAATAGATTCAAGTTTGGAATCCTTCATCTCGGCAGCTAGTTCTTGTAAGCCACCTTCTTCTCTTTCGATATTGGCATCTATGCTAATAATTTTGCGTGAGGAGTTTTCTTTTTCACCAGAAATACTATCAATCTTTTGAGCGCAGTTAGCGATTTCTGCTTTTTCTTTTTCGTAGCTTAGTTTGAGACTTTCCATTTGAGACTCGGTGATACCACTTTTGGCTTGTTTGTCACTAAGGTCTTCTTTGAGTTTGCTCAATTTGCTTCTTGACTCGTCTAATTGAGTCTCGAGGTCTTCAATTTCTGTTTGAAGTTGTTGTACAAATTTGCTAAGTTCTGTTTGTTGTTCTTCTAATCTAACTCTTTCTCTGCCAGTATCAGCGCCAAAGTGAATATTGGATTTGATTGCAGCACCACCGGTCATAGCACCACTTCTTTCAATCATGTCACCTTGCATGGTTACCATGCGGTAACGTCCGATTAATTTACGGGCGACTTCTAGGTTCTTGACAACCAAGGTGTCAGCGAAGGCGTAGAAAAAAGCATCTCTATATTCATTGTCATAATCAACGAGATTGATAGCCCAGTCAATAACTCCAGCTTCTTTGGGTAGAGGGTATTCGCGTCCTTCTCTTAATTTATTAAGAGGTAAGAAAGTGGCTCTGCCAGCCTTGCGTTCCTTGAGAAATTCAATACATTCTTGCCCGACATAATCGTCATCTACTACTACCGAGCGTAATCTACCACCGGCAGCTGTTTCAACCGCTACTTGATGTTTGCCGTCTACTCTCCCAAGCTGGGCTAGGGTACCATGTACCCCTTCAATATCAAGTACCATCTCTACGGCTCTACCAAAGCCTGCAGCGTTAGCAGCTTGTTCTTGACCATCGAGGTTTGCTAGTTCAGAAGAGACTTGGCGAAGTTTGATTTCTTGTTTTCTAACTTCTTCTTTGGTCTCCTTGCTTTCTTCTCTAAGAGTTTCAATATTGCGACTATGGAATTCAATGTTTTCTTTGAGTTCAATCCCGCCGACAGTATCAAATCCAAGTTGCAATTTATGCATCTCGCTTGAAGCTGCTTCAGCTGATTCTCTGTGCTTTAGCAGTTCTTCATTGAGTAGGGTGATTTTCTCATCAAGCCTTGCCTGTTTTTGCTGTTCTTCAGATTTTTGAGCTTTGAGCGCACTGACTTTGTCTTGAATCTCTATAACACTTTGAGTGCTCAGGTTAGAGTTTTTACTCTTGGAAAGCATTTCTTGTTGTAGTTCTTCATAACGAGCTTCTTCAGTGCTGATATTTTCTTTGATATTGATGATCTCATTGGCGTATTCTTCAGCTTTAAAATCAATCGTTTTAAGTGAACGTTTAAGCTCTTTGATTTCTTTTTCTATATTTGCTTGTTCAGCTTGCTCATCAGTAATTTGTTTTTCGATATATTCAAGAGCACTTTCTTCTTTGGTAACTTGATCTCTAAGTATTTCTCTTTTGCCGTTGAGTTCGTCTTGTCTCTTACCACCAAGTTCTTCAATCTCTTTAGATAGGCGATTAAGTTCAAACTGAGCTTCAGACATCTTTTCGTTGATCTCTGTTTGTTCAATTTGTAGTAGGATCTTTTTCTCTTTAAGTTCTTCAAGCTCAGTCTCTGTGTGAGTTTTACTGTTGCGAACTTGTCTAATTCTAATAGCCAAGAATTGTCTTTCTAATTCAATACGTCGCTCTTTGAGTTGTTGATATTTAAGCGCCTGTTCTCTTTGCTGGGCTAGAGTCGCCAGCCTTTCGTTAAGTTCTTTGAGAATAGTTTCTTGTCCTTCTATTCTTTCAACTACAACTTCAAGCTCTTTGCCGGCAAGTTCAATCTTGCGATCAAATTCACCAATCCCGGCAATTTCATCAATGATCTTTCTTCTGTCTACAGAATTCATGCTGATGATAGATGAAACGTCCCCTTGCATGACAACGTTGTAGCCCTTAGGGCTGATATTATATTTGCCAAGTTTTTCGTGAATATCTCTTAGGGTAGAACTTTCTTCATTGAGGAAGTATTTACTGTCGTAACCATCTTTTTTGAGTTTGATTCTCCTCCGTACGTTAATTTCTTCGCCGTTCTCTTCATTTAAAAAAGTAACTTTGACAGAACACTCATTACGTCCGCTGATATTGTTCAGGAGGTCAGTGAGTTTCTCTGCACGCATATTACGGGTAGAGGTTAAACCAAGGGCAAACATCAAAGAGTCGACGACGTTAGATTTCCCTGAACCATTTGGTCCAGAAATGGCAGTAAAACCATCTAGAATTGGGATTATAGTTTTCTCACCAAAACTTTTGAAATTATCGAGTTCTATTTCTTTGATTCGCATTTACTAATTTTGATCGGTTTTACCCAAGCTTTAGACACTATATATGACGTTTGAACTCTTGTTAAGGTTCTGTATCTATAATTATTGTAATACAAAATCGAGAGTGCCGGGGGATATTTAGATTAAAATATTAACCAGTGGCTCTATAAGCTGTTAATATCGATATGCGAATGTTGCTTTTTGGTGGAATTAGACAGGATATAGGTTTTATTAATGCTTATGATATGGGTGGCCATAGCTATAAGCCTTGTGCTGCCTTGGTTAAATCGAATCGTTTTACCACAGCTTATCAATATGCTTCCGGTAATGGTCAATCTTGGGATTTAGCTCAAAAGGAGTCGACTGTAAATCAAGAACAGATTTTGAGCTTTTTGGATAGCGCTTTTACTATAGGACTAAGCCAGCAAAAACAGTTTGGTATAGAAGAGCTGCTCAAATTTGTTAATGTAACAGTTGATAGTATGATTCCAATTAAGACTATTGACCAGCTTCTTATGGTTATAGCTTCTAAAATCAAGGCTTTTGTGACTAGTGCTAGAAAGTCTATTGATAGTTTAAGTATTGATTTGGAGTTTAAGCCTAAAGCCAAGGGATTGCATGCTGCTCAATTTGAGCTAGTATTCTCGGCTTCCGAAGCTTCTCTGAAGAAGTGCATGTTAGAGCAGCCCGTAGATTGTGATATCGCTATGAATTCGTCATCGGAGGATATTGAAGTAGATGATATGAGCGGAGAATTTGATAAGTCTGACGAAGATATTAATGCCTATGATTGGTCTAAAATTCGAGCTGAAGCAAGAGGTCTTCTTGAGGATTAGAGTTAAGTTAATACAAATAATAGAGCCTGATAGATTAAATTTCATTAAGCCCAAAACAAATCCCAAAATTAGCCGTCACACTATATGTAGGGTTGAGATCTTTGCAGTACACTATATCTTGGGTCTTGTGAAAGTTCCCAGTTCAGTTATAGTTAGTAATTCAGGGAGTAAATAAGAAAGGATAATAATGGTACAACAACAAGCGTTAGGGTTAGAGAGAAAAACAGTAGAGGCCGGAGCAGGTACTCAGGACAAATACAACAGTATCGTAGATGCGTTATCAGCGAACGATATTCGTTACGCTAGAGATTTATTACTTGAACAAATTAAATTAAGAGTTGGACAAAGCGCAAGCTGGGACTCTCCTCAATACCGCGGCGACAAAGGTATACAAAAATCCATCAAACTCGATTACACCAGAGATAGCAAGCTTACGTTTTTTGGGCTTGAGACTATGCGTGATCGTTATTTTTTGAAAGATGCCAAGAGTGATATTTGCGAAGATACCCAAATGTTTTTTGCCAGAGTTGCAACTGGTGTAGCTCGTGGTGATAGAGAACATGCGCAAGATCTTTATGACCTTATGTCTAAGAACTGGTTTATGCCAGCGACTCCTGTCTTGGTAAACTCGGCTACAAATAGAGGAGCGCCAATTAGCTGTTTCTTAAATACAGTTGGTGATTCGATTTCAGATATTTTTAAAACCTATGAAGAGAACGCTTTTCTTGCCAAAGGTGGCGGTGGTATCGGTACTGACTGGTCTTCAGTGAGAGGGCACAACTCAAGACTTTCTACTGGTGGTACTTCATCTGGTACGGTTCCATTCTTGAAAGTGATG